>NZ_RXHX01000119.1:0-404 GCF_005930655.1 Pseudomonas sp. FSL W5-0299 | reverse complement strand
TCGCTCCTACAAGGGGTTCGCTGTACACGCTTCGCTCTTCACCACTCATCAGGCCGAGCGTTAGCTCGCCTGCAGCTTGGCCGTCATCGCTGGCAGGCCAGCTCCCACAGGGTCAGGTGTTCACCTGCAAGTCATTGGTCGGCTGTCAGGCCGCCTTCGCGGGCAAGCCTCGCTCCTATAAGGGGTTCGCTGTACACGCTTCGCTCTTCACCACTCATCAGGCCGAGCGTTAGCTCGCCAGCAGCTTGGTCGTCATCGCTGGCAGGCCAGCTCCTACAGGGTTAGGTGTTCACCTGCAAGTCATTGGTCGGCTGTCAGGCCGCCTTCGCGGGCAAGCCTCGCTCCTACAAGGGGTTCGCTGTACACGCTTCGCTCTTCACCACTCATCAGGCCGAGCGTTAGCT
>NZ_RXHX01000118.1:0-413 GCF_005930655.1 Pseudomonas sp. FSL W5-0299 | reverse complement strand
GGTGACATCGTGACCTACACCTGGACGGGTGAAGTCACGGGTACCACGGAAGACTCCGTCACCCTCAACGGGCTGTCCAAGGACAAGGACGTGCACTTCACCCTCAACGCCACGTTTGTCGCCGAACACATCGAGCCGAATCGCGGCAAGAAGGTGACGGTGAGTTACCGGATCTGGCGGGCGGCGACGAACGAGACGAGTTATTCGAATATGCTGGAGTTTGGGGTTGGCCAGGCGATTGGCTCAGGCAACCTGAAAGTCATGGGGGCGCGCTTCAATTGCCATACGTCGCGAAATATCGGCGCTTCTCGTGTATTGAGCGCGCTCGATGCCACTACCGAGCAACCCATAGAGGCGCAGTGGAAATATGCCACAGACATTGAGTGGACAACTGCCGCCACCTGGACTGATAC
>NZ_RXHX01000117.1:0-462 GCF_005930655.1 Pseudomonas sp. FSL W5-0299 | reverse complement strand
GTCTGGGCCGGCGTGTTGACTTCCACGGCCTCGTTGTCCACGGTGGTGCCGCGCATCTTCAGGATGATGCGGTCCTCCAGCTTGAACGCCGGCCCTTTGGCCCAGACCTGAGCCGTGATGTTTTTGTCCTCCAGCGCATCAAGGTCAAGGATGTTGTTCGTCGCCTCCTTGACGATCGGCGCATCAAGCAGATCGACGCCGGTCATGACCACCAGCCGCGTGGCCTTGCACCAGTCTTCCGAAAAATTGTGCACCACATCGCGCACGCGGAAGGTGACCGCCAGCCCGGAGATGTCGGTGTCGCCCGCGGCCAGGATGGTGGCTTCGTCGACGTGGATCACGATCGGGTGAGTGGCCGGGTCGCTGATCTGCTCGGCAGTCAGCGGCGCGGATTCCACGAGCACACCGCCCCAGCTCAGCACCATGACATCGCCCACCGCCGCATCCGGATAAGGCACACCG
>NZ_RXHX01000116.1:0-470 GCF_005930655.1 Pseudomonas sp. FSL W5-0299 | reverse complement strand
AAGAGTAACTCACAAATTTTACCTTAGCCTGATCCGTTACCAGTGAAAGTAACGTTCAGTCTATCTTTCTATCACATACCCAAATTTTTAAAGAACGATCTAGCCAAAGACTAGAAATCAACATTCACCATCATCACAATGGAATGCTCATTTCTAAGCTTTCAACAAACAGAAGCAGTAGTGGTGGAGCCAAACGGGATCGAACCGTTGACCTCCTGCGTGCAAGGCAGGCGCTCTCCCAGCTGAGCTATGGCCCCGTATTTCTACAGGTTCCCACACAAAATTGGTGGGTCTGGGCAGATTCGAACTGCCGACCTCACCCTTATCAGGGGTGCGCTCTAACCAACTGAGCTACAGACCCAATTTCGGGCTGCTTCTTATCGTCTTCTTCAATGAATCAAGCAATTCGTGTGGGAACTTATGGAGCAGCTGATGTCGTCGATTAAGGAGGTGATCCAGCCGCAGGTTCC
>NZ_RXHX01000115.1:0-474 GCF_005930655.1 Pseudomonas sp. FSL W5-0299 | reverse complement strand
ATTCCCCATATGTAGGGATCGGCCATGCTTTTACCCCAAGCGGGCATGCCTGTGGATTTGATTCCATGCTTGATGATCCAGAAAGCTGCGGAAGGGTTTCCATCAACGCCCAGTTTTGAAAGATTCGGAGGTGCAGGGTAAAGGCTATTACTTAATTCGGTTCCTGCAATACCTGGAGCCAGATGGCAACCAATGCACATAGCGTTGTAGTTGCCAGCACCTGCGCGGATGAGAGCTTCTTCGCTCAGGTCGGGGACTTTAATATCGCGTGAGCGCACAGCAATCGAGCGATCCCGAGCAGTGGAAAGAAGTGAGTGAACGGGGCCGAAATGCGGATCATCCGCCCCAACATTGATCACACCAGAATACACCACGCCGGCACCTACTATTGCGGCGACCACCCCGGCAGCAGTCAATGTTTTCAATGTTCTTTTCATGTCAGGCCCTCAAAACCACATCCGAATACCGGCGACA
>NZ_RXHX01000114.1:0-476 GCF_005930655.1 Pseudomonas sp. FSL W5-0299 | reverse complement strand
GGGCTCACCACCGCTCGGGCTGTCGCCAGGGAGATGGGGATTGAAGAAGTCCACGGTGAAGTGAAACCTCAGGACAAAGAGCGTCTGGTCGCAGACCTCCAGCAATACGGCCGGAAGGTCGCCATGGCTGGTGACGGTATCAACGATGCACCGGCCCTGGCGCGAGCAGATGTGGGCATTGCCATGGGGACAGGGACTGACGTTGCGATGAATAGTGCGCAACTCACGCTGGTAAAAGGCGACCTGATGGGGATTTTACGAGCAAGGGCACTTTCGGTCGCAACAGTAAAAAACATGCGGCAAAACTTGGGTTTCGCCTTTCTTTACAACTCGATGGGTATTCCCCTTGCCGCAGGCTTGCTCTATCCACTGACGGGACACCTCCTGTCGCCAATGATCGCTGCCATAGCCATGAGCGTCAGTTCTGCATCTGTAGTTTTCAATGCATTGAGACTGAGGAATACCCGAATTGACTG
>NZ_RXHX01000113.1:0-480 GCF_005930655.1 Pseudomonas sp. FSL W5-0299 | reverse complement strand
GGGCAGTTGCCGGGTCCGGGCTGGCGTATTTCCGGGTGCATCGGACAGGTAAACTCAGTGCCTGTTTGTACCGCAGACTCTGAAGAGGTGACGCGGGATTCGGCGCTCGAAACATTACCGCTGTAGCGTTCAGGATCAGCTCGAAACTTCTCCTGGCATTTCAGGCTACAAAATTGATATGTCTGTCCCTGATAAGACTCACCAAACTTACTTGATGAAGTGACTGCCATTCCGCACACCGGGTCACGTAGATCATCGTCATTGAGCGGAGCAGCATGGGCGTGACTGTGGTCGTGGTGGCTCGATATGGTAGGCATGGCTATTCCCCTTTTTCGTCCTTGTGGGTTGCTGCCTGATCGCCATGGCTATGTCCGCCATGTCCATGTCCAAAAAAGTGCATCAATGGACAGATCAACAGAATCAGATAAGGCCAAAATGGATAAACGTGGCTGAAATGCTCCCGCAAAACGTAAAAGGCAC
>NZ_RXHX01000112.1:0-511 GCF_005930655.1 Pseudomonas sp. FSL W5-0299 | reverse complement strand
TAGCTCTTCGGTGGTGCGGATGGCCCCATCGCGAGCAGGCTCGCTCCCACACTTGGAATGCATTCTCCTGTGGGAGACTTCGGTGGGTGGGCAGGTCGTGTACGCCTTTTAGCTCTTCGGTGGTGCGGATGGCCCCATCGCGAGCAGGCTCACTCCTACACTTGGAATGCATTCCCCTGTGGGAGGCTTCGGTGGGTGGGCAGGTGGTGTACACCTTTTAGCTGTTCGGTGTTGCGGATGGCCTCATCGCGAGCAGGCTCACTCCTACACTTGGAATGCATTCCCCTGTGGGAGACTTCGGTGGGTGGGCAGGTGGTGTACGTTTTGTAGCTCTTCGGTGTTGCGGATGGCCCCATCGCGAGCAGGCTCGCTCCCACACTTGGAATGCATTTCCCTGTGGGAGACTTCGGTGGCTGGGCAGGTGGTGTACGCCTTTTAGCTCTTCGGTGGTGCGGATGGCCCCATCGCGAGCAGGCTCGCTCCCACACTTGGAATGCATTCTCCTGTGGGA
>NZ_RXHX01000111.1:0-518 GCF_005930655.1 Pseudomonas sp. FSL W5-0299 | reverse complement strand
GCAGTCACGGACGCGGTGTACACCACGGTGCCGCCTTCAGCCACAGTGGACGTCGCGGTCAGGCTGACGGTCGAGGTATCAAGGGTATCGGTAATGTCAGTGACTGCCGGAACAGTGCTCGGCACCAGGTTTTCGAAGTTGCCGCCGGTGGCGTCCTTGATGGTCGCTTCGACTTTACCGGCGTCTTTGTAAACGTCATCGGCCGGCGCCGGGACGCTCACGCTGCCAGTGGTGGCACCCGCCGCGATGGTGATCACCGCGCCGTTCGAAAGGGTGACGGTGACTGGCGTGCCAGCCGCATTGGTCAGGGTCGCGGTGTACAGAATCTGACCACCCTCAGCCACTTCGGTGGACGCCGACAGGCTCAGGCCGGTGTCGTCCTTCGAGTCGGTAATGGCGGTCAGCGCCGGCTCGGTGCTCGGGGTCAGTTGTTCGAAATTGCCGCCGGTGGTCCCGGTGATGGTGGTGCTGACGGTGCTGCCGTTGTTGTAAACGTCATTGTCCGCGGTATCGACGGT
>NZ_RXHX01000110.1:0-523 GCF_005930655.1 Pseudomonas sp. FSL W5-0299 | reverse complement strand
GCCGTTAGCTTCAAGGTGCTGGATCCACTTCTTGCAGCATCCACAGTTAGCGTCACGATGGACGTCGATCGTCAGCGACTCTGCTGCATGACCAACTGAACTGATAAACAGAGCCGCGAACGCAGCGAGGCGAAGTGCCCGACCGGGACGAAGAAAGTTATTTCGCATGGGTATGCTCCTTCCCATCAGCGTGGGTATGAGTTTTTGGCTGAACGGCCGGAGTTGCAGGAGCGTCATGTGAAGCCTCCAAAACCTGAGGATGGGCGTGTTTGGTACTTTCATCCTGAGAAGGCGCTGCGGCCGCCTCATGGGCATGGGCGCTGTTTCTCTCGCCATGATGGTCGCCTGCTTCGGCTATCTCTTCGGCTGCACCCGCATCATGATGCCCCGCGACAGCCCCTTTTTGGCCCTCATGCTGGCCTTCATGGTTATGCATTTTGCTCTCGCCGCCACCGTGTTGATGACCACCGCTGCTGGTTGCTAGAGCGTTGTATTGCTCTGCATCCAATGAAGGCAGCTGTTG
>NZ_RXHX01000011.1:0-159552 GCF_005930655.1 Pseudomonas sp. FSL W5-0299 | reverse complement strand
TGTGCCGGGTCAGCGCCGCGCGCAGGCAATGCGCTTCGAACGCTTCGGCCTGCGCCGCCAGCGACTGGCCGGGATCGATGCCGGCCGGTTCCGGCTCGCCCAGCCCCAGCACCTGACGTTCGGCCACGTTCGCTAGTTCGCGCACATTGCCCGGCCAGTCGTGGCTCAGCAGATGGCTCAACTGCGGGCCGCTCAACGGTGGAAAAGTCCGTCCCAACCGCTCGGCGGCCTTCTGCGCAAACGATTCGAACAACAACGGAATGTCTTCACGCCGCTCGCGCAAGGGCGGCAGGCGCAACTCAGCGACGTTCAAGCGATACGCCAGGTCCTCGCGAAAACGCCCGGCCCGTGCCTCGTCCAGCAGATCAGGCTTGGTCGCGGCGATGATCCGCAAATCCACGCGAATGCTCTGATTCGACCCCAACCGCTCAAGCTTCTGCTCCTGCAACACCCGCAGCAATTTCACCTGCTGGGCGAGGGGCATGCTTTCGATTTCATCGAGAAACAGCGTGCCGCCATCGGCGTATTCAAGCTTGCCGATACGTTTACCCGAGGCGCCGGTGAACGCGCCGCTCTCATGGCCGAACAATTCCGCCTCGAACAGCTGCTCGGGAATCGCCGCGCAATTGAGCGCCACGAAGGGTTTGTCCGCGCGCGGCCCGAAGTCGTGCAGGCAGCGGGCAACCAACTCTTTGCCGCTGCCGGTTTCACCACGAATCAATACGTTGACCGGCAACGCCGCCAGATCCAGCACCTGTCGGCGCAACGTCTGCAAGCCGCGTGACACGCCCAGTAGCGTCGCGTCGAGTTTGGCGCGGTTGTCGGCCAACTCATGCAAGGCGCGGTTTTCCAGCACCAGCCGGCGCTTGTCCAGCGCCCTGCGCAAGCTGCTCAGCAGGGTTTCCGGGCTAAAGGGTTTTTCCAGAAAGTCGTAGGCGCCATCGCGCATGGCTTCGACCGCCATCGGCACATCGCCATGGCCGGTCAGCAGAATCACCGGCAAGTCGGCATCACGACGCTGAACCTCGGCCAGCAACTCAAGGCCGGTCATGCCGGGCATGCGCACGTCGCTGAGGATCACGCCCGGGAAGTGCCCCGGCAATTGCGCCAGGCACTCATCGGCGCGGCTGAACAGTTGCACCTCGAAACCCGACAGGCTCAGCCATTGCTCGACGGCGCTGCGAATGCTGCTTTCGTCGTCGACCACCATCACGGAATTCAGCATGGACTGTGGGCCTCCAGGTCGATGGGTAAAGTCACGGTGAACACGGCGCCGTTGGCATGATTGTCGGCGCTCAGGCGACCGCCCGATTCGTGCACGATGGCAAACGATACCGCCAAGCCAAGACCCAGGCCATCACCCACCGGTTTGGTGGTGAAGAACGGATCGAACACGTTCGGCAGATGCTCTTCGGCGATGCCGCCGCCATTGTCGGTGACGGTCAGGCGCCAGAGTTGCTCGTCGGCTTCGAGGCGGATTTCCAGGCGTTTGCAGGGTTTGTCCTGCATCGCGTCCAAGGCATTGCGCAGCAGATTGATCAACACCTGTTCCAGACGGATCGCATCGCCGCGCACCCACGCCGGGCGCGTCAGGTGCAGCACGGTGCTGACCTGCTCATCACGCAGGCGCGCGTCGAGCAATTGCAGCGATTGGTCCACCACCGCCGCCAGGTCCAGACGTTCGCGCAAGCCGCTGGGGCTTTTGCGGGCGAAGGTTTTCAGGTGGCCGGTGAGGGCGGCCATGCGCGTCAGCATGTCGTCCACCGGTTTCAACGCCTTGTAGGCATCGTCGACCCGACCGTGATCGAGCAGCAGACGCAAGGTCGCCAGTTGCATGCGCTGGGCGGTCAGTGGCTGATTGATTTCATGGGCGAGGGCGGCGGACATCTGGCCGAGGGCCGCGAGTTTGGCCGATTGCACCAGACCGTCCTGAGCGGTGCGCAGGTCGCGGGTGCGCTCTTCGACCAATTGTTCGAGTTCTTCACGGCTGCGCTGGCGCATTTTCGCCAGGCGCCAGCGCTGGTTGAGGAACAGCAACAGAAACACCAGCGCCAGCCACAGCCCGGCAGCGGCGAGTGCGGCGTTGCGGCTGTCTTCGAAGGCGACGTGCGGGCGGCGCAGCAGGTGCAGGGTCCAGCCTTCCGTGCTCAGCGGCAGTGATTCCCAGAGGTAATTGGCCGTGCCGTCAGGACCGACGACCCGCGCCAGATCGCTGTTGTCGTCAAAGCGCTGCAGCGATTGGTAGTCCAGCGGGGTCAGCGGTTGTTTGTCGTATTGGCGGGTGGCCTTGAGCTCGGCGTGATCGCTGTCGCTCAAGGGTTTCAACGAGCGGTAGCGCCAGCCCGGCTGGTTGGCGATGAAAATAATGCCGCGTGCGTCGCTGACCAGCAGCGTGTCGCTGCCCTGACGCCATTCGCGCTCCAGTTCCGGAAACTCAAGCTTCACCACCATCGCGCCGAGGAACTCGCCGCTGTCGCTGGTGACCGCGCTGGACAGGAAATAGCCCGGAATGCCGCTGGTCACCCCCACCGCGTAAAAGCGCCCGGTGCCCTGAGTGCGGGTCTGGCTGAAGTAGGGGCGAAAACCGTAGTTGTGACCGACGTAACTGCTGGGCAAGCGCCAATTGCTGGCCGCCACGGCGAGGCCGGTGCGGTCGAGCAGTTCCAGGGTCGAGGACTGCGCGGCGCCGTTGATTTTTTCCAGTTTGCGGTTCAACGCGTCCTGTTGTTCCGCCGTGACCTGACCGTTGAGCGCGGCGCGCAACTCCGGGTCCAGCGCCAGCACGGCGGGCAGGGCGCGGTAGCGATCAATCAGGGTGTGCAGGGAATTGGCGTAGAGCGCCAGTTGCTGATTGGCCCGCGCAGCGTCCTCGACCAGCGCTTGGCGTTCGGTGTGACGCAGGGCAATTCCGGCCGCCAGTGCGGCACCGACGAAGATAAGGAGGGTGTATAGAGTTATGCGCAAAGAGCGAGAAGACTCAAGCATGCCGGGGAGTACACAAGTGTGCGGAGGGCGCGAACCATATCACGACGGTGTTAAGCATTCCCACGCTGAAATCCACCGCCTTTTTGACATAGATATATAAAGCAAATAAAAAAGGCGGCAAGAGCATAGCTCCTGTCGCCTTTTTTTTTCGTCGTCGACGTGCTTATTGCACTTCGACCGCCAAGCTTTCACTGATCTTTTTCTGCCAGATGGCAGGACCGGTGATGTGTACCGACTCGCCCTTGCTGTCTACTGCAACAGTCACCGGCATGTCTTTGACGTCGAACTCGTAGATCGCTTCCATGCCCAGTTCGGCGAATGCCACGACACGGGATTTCTTGATCGCTTGCGCCACCAGGTAAGCCGCGCCGCCCACTGCCATCAGGTAAACGGCTTTGTGGTCCTTGATCGCTTCGATTGCGGTCGGGCCGCGCTCGGATTTGCCGATCATGCCCAACAGGCCGGTTTGCTCGAGGATCTGACGGGTGAACTTGTCCATCCGCGTGGCGGTGGTCGGACCGGCAGGGCCCACCACTTCTTCGCGCACCGGATCAACCGGGCCGACGTAGTAGATGAAGCGACCTTTCAGATCGACCGGCAGGGTTTCACCTTTGTTCAGCATCTCGACCATGCGCTTGTGCGCGGCGTCGCGACCGGTGAGCATCTTGCCGTTGAGCAGGACGGTTTCGCCCGGCTTCCAGCTCTGCACGTCTTCCGGGGTCAGGGTGTCGAGGTTGACGCGACGGGCCGACGGGCCCGCTTCCCAGACGATTTCCGGGTAGGCGTCCAGCGGTGGCGCTTCCAGCGAAGCCGGGCCGGAACCGTCGAGCACGAAGTGCGCGTGACGGGTGGCGGCGCAGTTCGGGATCATGCACACCGGCAGCGAAGCGGCGTGGGTCGGGTAATCCATGATCTTCACGTCGAGTACGGTGGTCAGGCCACCGAGGCCCTGGGCGCCGATGCCCAGTTGGTTGACCTTCTCGAACAGTTCCAGGCGCATCTCTTCGATGCGATTGGACGGGCCGCGCTTTTTCAGCTCGTGAATGTCGATGGATTCCATCAACACTTCCTTGGCCATGACCGCGGCTTTCTCGGCGGTGCCGCCGATGCCGATGCCGAGCATGCCCGGCGGGCACCAGCCGGCGCCCATTTCCGGAACGGTCTTCAATACCCAGTCGACGATCGAGTCGGACGGGTTGAGCATGGCCATTTTCGACTTGTTCTCGGAGCCACCGCCCTTCGCTGCCACGTCCACTTCCACGGTGTTACCCGGAACGATGGAGTAGTGGATAACGGCCGGGGTGTTGTCCTTGGTGTTTTTACGAGCGCCCGCCGGGTCGGCGAGGATCGAGGCACGCAGGACGTTTTCCGGCAGGTTGTAAGCCCGGCGCACGCCTTCGTTGATCATGTCGTCCAGGCCCATGGTGGCGCCATCCCAACGCACGTCCATGCCCACGCGGACGAAGACGGTGACGATGCCGGTGTCCTGGCAGATCGGGCGGTGGCCGGTGGCACACATGCGCGAGTTGATCAGGATTTGCGCCATCGAATCACGAGCTGCCGGCGATTCTTCGCGCAGGTAGGCCTCGTGCATCGCCTGGATGAAGTCAACGGGGTGGTAATAGGAAATGAACTGCAGGGCGTCGGCAACGCTCTGAATCAGGTCGTCTTGCTTGATCACGGTCATGAGTCGCGCTCCTCTAAAAGACGGGAACATTCAATAGCTCTTCGAGCCAGCTTCAAGCTTTGAGCTACAAGCGGCAAGTAAGGGCAGTGTGTGTACTGCTTTGAGCTTGCTGTTTGGAGCTTGCAACTTGAAGCTGGCTCGAAGAGTCAGGGCACGCCGGGGCTGCTGGCGCGACGCTAAAAAGGCGCGGCAGTATACCGCGCCTCGGTTCCGGGCACACCCGCCGAAAGTCAATCTTGCGGCAGGCGGATTTATCTGCGGTGTGGGGATTTAGCGAAACGTCGCACCGCCCCGTTGGGTGGCGAAGCCGCCCCCGATAGCTACACCTCGGTGAGACAGGTATACCCCGTGTGTCGGATGGGCGATTGCTTCGCAGTCGAACGGGGATAAATCCCCTCGCCACAGGCAAGCTCCCTCACCGCAGGTTTTGTGTCATTCAGGGACATGCTTTTGACGCCAGTTTTCTGCCCCGAAAATTGAATGGTCATTTATCAGACACCCCACTAAAGTGGCATTCGGTCTGTAGAGTAGGACACTCGATCAGCCTCCTTTCGCACGGTGAGTCAACGATTGACCCATAACGCCATCCAACGGCTTTTGCTCAAACGCTTCGCCCTCGCAGCCGGCACCTACGCCCTGGCTTTGGTATTGCTGTGGATGGCGTTTTTCACCGGGCATTACGATGAGCCGCTGACCAGCGTGGCCATCGGCAGCGCGCTGGTGGTGATCACCCAGGGGACGTTGTTCGCGGTGTTTTACAGCGGCTGCAACCTGCGCTTTTCCGACCCGAGCCTGACCGAAGCACAAGTATTGATGGGCCTGGGGTGGCAGACATGGCTGGTTGCCAATCTGGATGAGGCGCGCGGCGCGTTCCTGGTGTTCTACCTGCTGATCATGTTGTTCGGGCTGTTCCATCTTTCGCGCCGTGCGTTTGTGCGCTGTGCCCTGTTGGTGTTTTTCAGTTTCAGTGCGATCACGCTATGGGAGGGCTACCACTTCCAGTTGCACGACCCGGCGCTGGCCGCGTTGCAGGTGTGCGTGCTGTTTATCGTGTTGGTGTGGCTGGAGCTTTATGCCCGTTACGTCCAGGCCTCGCGTCAACGTATGCGCCAACGACGGTTTGCCTTGCAGGCGCACCAGGACACCCTGCGCGGGATGATGCGCCAGCTCGAAGACCTGGTCGCCACCGACGAACTGACCGGGCTGTTCAACCGCCGGCATTTCCTGCGCCTGGCTTCCCGCGAGCTGAACGCGATGGAGGCGGGCGTGGTGCACGGCCTGGCGTTGATCGACCTCGACCACTTCAAACGCATCAATGACGTTCATGGCCACGCTGCTGGCGATCAGGTGCTGCAAGCCTTTGCCGGCGTGGCCACCGCCTGCCTGCGAGAGGGCGATGTGCTGGCCCGTTATGGTGGCGAAGAGTTCGTGGTGTTGCTGCCCGACTGCAACGCCGAACGCCTGACCTCTTGTTGCGAGCGGCTGCGCATCGCCTTTACCGATGTCGAGTTGATCGGACTCAACGTCGCCCACCTCAGTTTGTCCGCCGGCATGACGTTGCTGGAGTTGGGCGATGATCTCGATGACGCCCTGCAGCGCGCCGACCAGGCGCTTTACCGCGCCAAGCGTGACGGGCGCAATCGCTGCGCGGCGGCGTGGGAGAACGTCGATGCCTGAGTTGCGCGTCGGCGAGCGCCATTGGTCCGTGGCCCCGGGCAGCAACCTGCTCGATGCCCTGAATCAGAACGGCGTGGCCGTGCCCTACAGTTGTCGCGCCGGCAGTTGCCATGCGTGCCTGGTGCAATGTGTTCAAGGCTTGCCCAGCGACAGTCGTCCCGATGCCTTGAGCGCTGAACAGCGTCAGCAAGGTTGGCGTCTGGCGTGTCAGTGCCAGGTGGTCGAGGACTTGCAGGTGCATGCCTTCGATCCACACGTCGACGGCCGTCCCGCGCAAGTCGCCGCCGTTGATTGGTTGAGCGCCAGCGTATTGCGGTTGCGCCTGACCACCGAGCGACCGTTACGCTACAGCGCCGGGCAGCATCTGGTGTTGTGGGCGGGCAACGTGGCACGGCCCTACTCCTTGGCGAGCCTGCCGGAAGAGGACCGCTTTTTGGAGTTCCACCTCGATTGCCGGCAGCGGGGTGAATTCAGCGACGCGGCCCGTCAGCTGAAAATCGGCGACCCGATCCGCCTCGGCGAACTGCGTGGCGGAGCGTTGCAATATGACCCGGACTGGAGCACTCGACCACTGTGGCTGATGGCTGCCGGTACGGGACTGGGGCCGTTGTTCGGTGTGTTGCGCGAAGCGTTGCGTCAGGATCACCAAGGCGCCATCCGCGTCATTCACCTCGCCCATGACGCCAGCGAGCATTACCTGGCCAAGCCCCTGCAAGCCATGGCCGATGTGCGTGAAAACCTCAGCATTGAATGCTGGACCCCGGCCGAGTTGCCGCAGGCGTTGGCGCAACTGCGGCTTGTTTCCCGGCAAACCCTGGCCTTAGTCTGCGGAGCCCCCGACAGTGTCGACGCCTTCGCCCGGCGTTTGTACCTGGCCGGATTGCCGCGCAACCAACTGCTGGCGGATGTCTTTGTTCCCCGTGGTTGAGCGCTGATCGTTTAACGACGCGAGACTCGCCATGACCGATGCCATCCAGCTTGAACGCGAACGCGGCCTGCTGACCCTGCGCCTGAACCGCCCCGACAAGAAAAACGCCCTGACCCGCGCCATGTACAGCCACTTGGCCGACGCGCTGAAACAAGCCGACACGGACCCCGACATCAACGCCGTGCTGATCACCGGCAGCGCCGAGTGCTTCACTGCCGGCAACGACATCGCCGATTTCATCCAGCAACCGCCGAGCAACCTCGACAGCCCGGTGTTCCACTTCATGCTCAACTTGCTGGAATGCCGCAAACCGGTGATCGCCGCCGTGGCGGGCGCGGCGGTGGGGATCGGCACGACGCTGTTGCTGCATTGCGATCTGGTGTATGTCAGCCGTGATGCGCGGTTGCGCATGCCGTTCGTGAACCTCGGGTTGTGCCCGGAGTTTGGTTCGAGCCTGATCCTGCCGCGATTGCTCGGGCATGCCAAAGCAGCGGAGCTGTTGCTGTTGGGTGAAGGGTTTAGCGGTGAGCAGGCTGCGGCGTGGGGCATTGCCACCGAAGCGTTGGGCAGTGGCGAAGCGGCGTTGGCCAAGGCGCGGGGGATGGCGTTGCGGTTTGAGTCATTGCCACCGGAAGCGGTGCGGATCAGCAAGCAATTGATGAAAGCGCCGGACCGGGAGCAGCTGCGCAAAGTGATCGAAGAAGAGGGCGCGTTGTTCACCCAAAGGTTGCGTTCGCCGGAAGCGTTGGCGGCATTGTCGGCTTTTATCAGCCGACACTGACATCGATCGTTCCCACGCAGTTCGTGGGAGCGATCAACAAAAAGCCCCGCCATTCACATGGCGGGGCTTTTGCTTTTCAGCAGCCGATCACTCAGACCATCGGATCGCCAACGTGGAGGATTTTCATCCCGTTGGTGCCGCCGATGGTGTGGTAACTGTCGCCCTTGGTCAGGATGACCCAGTCGCCTTTATCGACAACGCCGCGCTTGAGCAACTCGTCGATCGCGGCCTGGCTGACTTGCTCAGGCGGCAGCGATGCCGGGTCGAACGGAACGGTGTAGACGCCACGGAACATCGCCGCGCGGGCCTGGGTTTCGCGGTGCGGGGAGAACGCGTAGATCGGCACCGAAGAACGGATGCGCGACATGATCAACGGCGTGTAGCCACTTTCGGTCAGGGCGATGATCGCCTTCACGCCCGGGAAGTGGTTGGCGGTGTACATGGCCGCCAGGGCGATGGACTGGTCGCAGCTTTCGAACACTTTGCCGATGCGGTGGCTGGAGGTCTTGCTGGTCGGATGCTTTTCCGCGCCGATGCAGATGCGCGCCATCGCTTGCACGGCTTCCAGCGGGTACAGGCCGGCAGCACTTTCCGCCGAGAGCATCACGGCGTCGGTGTAGTCGAGCACGGCGTTGGCTACGTCGGACACTTCGGCGCGGGTCGGCATCGGGTTCTGGATCATCGACTCCATCATCTGGGTCGCCACGATCACAGCCTTGTTGTGGCGGCGTGCGTGCAGAATGATCTTCTTCTGAATGCCCACCAGCTCGGCGTCGCCGATTTCCACACCCAAATCACCACGGGCAACCATGACCGCGTCGGAAGCCTGGATCAGCGCGTCGAGGGTTTCGTCGTCGGCCACGGCTTCGGCGCGTTCGATCTTCGCCACCAGCCAGGCAGTACCGCCGGCCTCGTCGCGCAGTTGACGGGCGTATTCCATGTCGGCGGCGTCGCGCGGGAAGGACACGGCGAGGTAGTCCACTTCCATCTCGGCGGCGAGCTTGATGTCGGCCTTGTCTTTCTCGGTCAGGGCCGGCGCCGTCAGGCCACCGCCGCGACGGTTGATGCCTTTATGGTCGGACAGCGGGCCGCCGATCAGTACGGTGCAGTTCAGTTCGGTGGCGGTGGCGGTATCGACGCGCATCACCACGCGGCCGTCGTCGAGCAGCAGCTCGTCGCCCACGCCGCAATCCTTGACCAGATCCGGGTAGTCGATGCCGACCACTTGCTGGTTGCCTTCGGTCAGAGGATGGCTGGTGGAGAAGGTGAATTGATCACCGATCTTCAGCTCGATCTTCTTGTTGGCGAATTTGGCGATCCGGATTTTCGGGCCTTGCAGGTCACCCAGCAGGGCCACGAAACGACCATGCTTGGCCGCGAGGTCACGCACCAGCTTCGCGCGAGCCTTGTGCTCGTCGGGGGTGCCGTGGGAGAAGTTCAGGCGGGCGACGTCCAGGCCAGCCAGAATCAGCTGTTCGAGAACTTCCGGCGAGTTACTGGCCGGGCCAAGGGTAGCGACGATTTTGGTACGACGGACGGACATGCAAAGACTCCTGAGTTCAAGCGCTGAGTGAGGCTACTATGGTCAGCGGGTGTAGTCATTGTTCGTTTGCACTACTTTTTCGTTTGTTTCTTTAACCGAACATTCCTGAAGATTTCTGCTCACGGGTCGATACAGAGCTCAAGACAGGAGATCCCCCATGCGATTCGTGCTCATTGCCGCCCTTGCCCTCAGTGTGACGGGTTGCGCCCGTTGGTCGATGAACCATCATTTGAATAATGCCTACAGCGCTTACGATCGCGGCAATTGCGAGCAGGTGATGCTCGAATTGTCCAAAGTCGAACGCTCTAGCCGTGCGCGGCCTTATGTGTGGCCGGAAGTGTCGATGATGCGTGGCCAGTGCCTGGAACGGCAGAAGCTGTTCATCGATGCGGCGCAGACTTATCAGTTCATCATGGCGTCCTACCCGCAAAGCGAATACGCCTACCGCGCCCGCGCCCGTCTGGAAACCTTGCAGAGCCTGGGCCATTACCCGACTCGCAGCGCCGCAGCGGTCGTGCGCCCGACGCGGTTCTGATTGCCGTTGTCGTGCAAAGGCTGGCCGCCCGGCGGTGGTGAGCTATAGTCGAATGGATCGGTTTTAGAGCCATGTCTCTAGACCGAGGTCATACCTGTGACCGGCAGCCGTAAGCGTCAGCGGATTCATGGACTGACGCACCGGGAACGGGGAGAGCGCGCCAGGCTTTTTCAACAAAAGCAAAAACGGCACGTTCCGAAGCATTAGTGCGGCCCTGCTTAAGGGCCTTGCTGGGCCAACTGCGCATGTTTACCGACCGCCGGATCGAGCGGCATCAACTGCCGTATTTTCTGAAAGTATTCAACAGTGTCACCGACAAACCCATCGGCTTTCTGGGCAATGTGTCCGCCGACGGGCTGATGCTCATCAGTCAGTTGCCCATGATGGTGGGCGTCGACTTTGACCTGCGTTTGAAAATCCCCGCCAGCGACGGCTGCCAGCAGGTCATTGACCTGACGGCGTGTTGTTTGTGGTGCCATGAAGACGAAACCCCCCACCATTACGACGCCGGGTTCAGCCTGCAACGGGCACCGCCGGAGTATGGGCAATTGGTGGAGGCGTTGACGCAGTACTTCAGTTTTCAGCCGATGCCGGCGTCTGCCTGAGTGTTGTGATGCATCGGCAATGGCCATCGCGAGCAGGCTCGCTCCCACAGGGGTATCGGCTGTCCATAAATTTTGTGGTCACTGAAAATCCCTGTAGGAGCGAGCCTGCTCGCGATGGCGTCAGCTCAGGCGCCTGATAATCAAGCTCAGGTCACCTTGATCGCCTTTTCGTTATCCAGCGAGCGTTCCACCAGCATCAGCCCCAACTCACTCATCCGGTAAATCGCCATCGCCAGATGCCGCGGCTTGTCCTCCAGACTTTCCGCCAGGTCGAGTAGCAGAATGCTGACCGTCGAGAATGTTTCGTAGGTCTCGATGGTCAAGGCTTCGGGGTTGGCATCAGGGACAACGGTGAACATCTTCATGGCGCGTTCCTCGGTGGTGCGTTCGTTAGCAAAGCACGATTTGGTTTTTTTTTGAGCGAGATGGTGGTTCAGCGCTTTTTGGGCGGCGGTATGAAGTTTTTTTGGATCGAAAGTGGCATAGGCTGAGCACGTAGGCTCGGAAGGGGCAGGTGTAGCCTTCGACATGGGGTTAACTCCTTATTGGATCGCTGATAAGTAGCGATAGGAGAACCTTAATCGGGGTGACTCTCGCCCGAAGTCAGTCGGGGGCACCGCAGGTTGTAGGCAGAAGCAACTGATTATGTAGCCGTTGTACGGCTTCTTGTATATACGTGTAGGACCAGGGTGAATGCAGGCTTGGCCAATGGTCATGACCATTGGCCACAGCAAAGCGAGTCTCTCCACTCCGTCACTCTTCGCTTCGGGTAAAGGGACTATAAAGCGGGGATACCTATTCTCCTTTGAAGTCAGTTGACACAGAGAGAAGAGCCAACGAGATAAACTCTTGATTTTGATCCAGCGTTTCTAGTGCATCTCTTATGTGGCCAGCGACATCGCTCGCACCTTGCTTCTCAGCCCAGATAGTGAGCTCATCCATAGCCGCACCCAACGCTAGTTGGTTCTGGTTGATCTTGATTAGCACTGACGCGAATAGATATTTATCGTCCATGATTTATTCCTTGCTAGCTATTTGGTATTTCGGATTGTCATTGAAATTATTAACTTCAGCTTTGCTGCATTGCTGAGACCGGACATCGCCACCTTTTTTATCGCTATTACATAGCACCTTCTTTCTTCCACCCCAAATACCGCGTCACCAACCCGGCCCCCAACTCTGAGGGCCGGGCATCCACCACCGGCACTCCATGAGCACTCAACTGCTCATGGAGTTGCGCCCGGTCATTCAGGTAATCCACCGTCCCGCAATAGGCCAGCGCCTCCGGCAAGGTTTGCACTGGCGCGTGCCGCAAATCGTCGAGCACGTCTTCGCGCAGACTCGCCACCAGCACCCGATGCAGTTTGCTCAGGCGTTTGACGGCGGTGAGCAGTTCGTCGTCGTCTTCGTCACGCAGGTTGGTGACCAGCACCACGAGCGCCCGGCGTTTCTGGCGGGCCAGTAGCTGGGTGGCGGCAGCCTGGTAGTCGGCGGGGCGTTGGGTGCTGTCGAGGTCATAGACGGTGTTGAGCAACACATTGAGCTGCCCCGTGCCTTTGACCGGGGCGAGGTAGTGCGCGCGATCACTGGCGAACGTGCTCAGGCCCACGGCATCACCCTGGCGCAGGGCGATGTAGCTGAGCAACAGGCAGGCATTGAGTGCGTGATCGAAATGGGCGAGTTCGCCGTCCTGGCTGCGCATCCGGCGGCCGCAATCGAGCATGAAGATGATTTGCTGGTCGCGCTCGTCCTGGTACTCGCGGGCGATCGGTGTACGTTGGCGGGCGGTGGCTTTCCAGTCGATCTGGCGCAGGCTGTCGCCTTCACGGAATTCGCGCAGTTGATGGAATTCCAGGCCCAGGCCGCGACGCTGGCGCTGGCGCACGCCGAGCTGGCTGAGCCAGTTGTCCACCGCCAGCAGCTCACCGCCATAGAGACGGGCGAAGTCGGGGTAGACGCGGGTGCTGTCGGTCACGTTCAGCAGGCGTTTGCCGGACCACAGGCCCATTGGACTCGGCAGGTTGATTTCGCAGTGTTCGAAGGTGAAGTGGCCGCGCTTGAGGGGACGCAATCGATAGCCCACAAGGCTCTGTTGACCGGGTTGCAGTGCTGCCAGCAGCGGGAGGTTTTCGAAGCTCAGGCCTTCCGGAACATGGTCGAAGATCTGGATGTTCAGTGGTTGATCAAAGTCATGCTCGACCTCCAGCCGCACTTCGCTCCAACGGCCGAGTGCAAGGCTGCCGGGCATCTGGCGTTGGAGGCGTGGCGAGGGCAAACGCTTGAGGCGAACGGCGTCGAGAACGGCCAGGGCCAGCAGCGCCAGCAACAATCCCCAGTTGATCGACAACAGGGTTGAGGGCATGTCGATGTCCAGTGCCCGCAACATGCCCAGCACGATGCCGATGGCGAGCAAGATGGCGAGCCAGATCAGCAACAGGCGCGACGGTTTCACAGACGCGGCGCCGGCACTTGATCGAGCAACTGCTTGAGCACCTGATCGACATCCAGCCCTTCGATGTCGAACTCGGGGGCGATCCGGACGCGATGGCGCAGCACCGACAAGGCGCAACCCTTGATGTCATCCGGGATCACGAAGTCGCCGCCACGCAGCAGCGCGCGGGCGCGGGCGCAACGCACCAGGGCAATGGACGCGCGAGGCCCGGCGCCGAGGGTCAGGCCTGGCCAGGTGCGAGTAGTGCGGGCCAGGCGCACGGCGTAATCGAGGACCTGATCGTCCAGCGGCAGGTCGCTGGCGATGCGCTGCAAGGCCATCACGTCCTTGGCTTGCAGCACGGTGCGCAGCGGTTGCACGTCGAGCATGTCGGCGCGGGTCGAGCGGCTGACCTGGCGGACCATGTTCAGCTCTTGATCGGCGTCGGGGTAATCCATGCGCACCTTGAGCATGAAGCGGTCGAGTTCAGCTTCGGGCAGTGGATACGTGCCTTCCTGTTCGATCGGGTTTTGCGTGGCAAGCACCATGAACGGTTGCACGATGGCCAAGGCGCGGCCTTCCAGAGTGACCTGGCGTTCCTGCATGGCCTCAAGTAACGCGGCCTGGGTTTTCGCCGGCGCACGGTTGATCTCGTCAGCCAGCAGCAAGTTAGTGAATATCGGACCCTTGCGCAGTTTGAACTGCTCGGTGTTCAGGTCGTAGACCGCGTGCCCGGTGACGTCGCTGGGCATCAGGTCCGGGGTGAACTGAATGCGCGCAAATTCGCCGCCGAAGCAGCGGGCGAGGGCACGTACCAGCAGTGTTTTGCCCAACCCCGGCACACCTTCGAGCAACACGTGGCCGCCGGCGATCAGTGCAGTGAGCACGTCGTCAATCACGCTGTTCTGTCCGATCACGGCTTTTTGCAACTCATTGCGCACGGCCTGGGCCAACTGACTGGCGCGCTGGCGTTGCTGGGCGGCGTGGGTCGCGCTGCCGGGCTCGATCTGTTGACTCATAGCGTGTTCCTCAAGGTTTGCAGGTGTGCGACCTGTCGACTGAACTCAGCGCTGGACAGCCGCTGTTTCGGTCGCGGGCTCATCGCCTGGCTGATGGCGCGTGTGGGCTGGCCGGTCAGGCGCGCGAGCACCAGCCATTGTTCGGCGACGCCGAGTTGTTCAAAGCCGGGGTGTCGGTGGCGGACACGGCGCAGGATGTCTTGCTGCAAGGCTTGCAACAGGCTGTGCTGACCGCTGCGGCGCAGCATGAAATCGGCGCTGGCGCGCAGGTGTTCCTGAAGTTGCCGGCGACCTTTAGACGCCGGTGCCAGCAGCGGACCCTGGCGTACCCCGACATGCCAGAGCGCAAGACCGATCAGGGCGATGAGGGCGACCAACGCCTGAGGGAAGTTGCGCAGCAGCAAGGTCAGCAGACTGTCGTGGTCGGTATTGAACAGCAGGGTCACGCGCGTGTCGGCGGTCAGGTACCAGAGCAGCCAGGCATTGTCGTATTGGGCAATGTCCGGAGTTTTCCACAGGTCGGCGTCGGTGACGACGATGATCGAGCCGAGCCCGTGTTTCAACTGCATCATGTGCGTGGCCTTGCCGCTGTTGGCCCAGGCTTGCGCGAGGTTATTCGGGTCTTCGAGGTGGAACGCCGTATCGAAACTGGCGTAGGCCGGCGCGTTCTCGTCTTCCAGGTACAGCTTGGTCAGTTTGGGGAACGGGTCGTCAAGGATGTCCGGTGGAGGCTCCTTGAGGTCTTTGCTCAGCGACTGATGCACCTGCACGCGATCGAGCAGCAGGTCATTGCTCTGGCCGGTCTTTTCATCCCACAGCGACTGGGCGACAAACAACAGGCGCCCGCCGGCCCGGGTCCAGTTCATCACTTGATCAATCTGGCGTGGGGTCATGTTGTAGCGATCACCGAGCAACAACAGGCTGTGCTGATGCGGATCGAGGCTGGGCAGCACGTCGAGACTGTTGGCATGGCCGACGGTCAGACCCTGTTTGCGCAGGAAATGCTCGGCGGCCAGATAGGGATTGGCCTGGGCTTCGGGCGTGGGGCCGTGATCGATTTCGGCCTGATACGGCGTGGCTTTCAGGTACAGATAAACACTCAACGCGCCCACCAGTACGGTGATGAACACGCCGACCGAAAGCCACCAGCGCCGGTTCAACGGACGGCTCCCGGGCCGAACAAGGTTCGCCAGCTGTCACACAGTTCCTGTTGCAAATGCGCGGGTGGCAATCGATGCCCGTAGGCCATGTTTTGCCAGTGCCCGGTCAAGGTTTTGCTGAAAGCGAGCAAGGCCGGTTGGTGCAGTTGTTCGACGCGTTGCAGCACCTCGCCTTCGGTGTCGGCGGGTTTCAGTGCCATGTTGTGGTCGTGCAACAAATGGCTGAGCAGGGCGCGATAGAGCAACCCGAGGGCTGCGCGCGGGTTGGTTTGCCAGAGACTTTCAGCGCTGGCGGCAATGTCGGCGGGCAGGGTTTCGCGGCTCAGGTCCAGGCCGAATGCTTGCTGCGGTAACGGACGCGCGGCTCGTCGGTTCAACACCGGCCGACGACTGACGAATGCCTGCAACCAGTCGCGGTAACGCCAGATCAACACGCCGATGGCGCTCATTACGGCGGCCCAGAGCAGAACTTCAATCAGGTTGGCAATAAAGCCGAAACGCTGGCTGTCGAGCAGACTGGCCAAAGCCTTCAGCCATTCGGGTGTTTTCCCGTCGTCCGGGGTTTTGGTGTCGGGTTTGTCTTCGCCAAATCGATAGCGGGTCACCGTTTCCTTGTTCGTGAACGGCGGCTGATCGAGGATTGTTTGGATGGTGTCCCTAGAGGCCTGGCTGGTCAGTGGTTGGTCCAGCAGACGTGGGCTGTCCGGGGTAATGACCGGCTCGGCGGCCCAGACGTTTTGCGTGGTCGGCACCAGTATTATCGCTGCCAGCAGCAGAGTGACCGCCGTGGTGTTGAGGCGTTGGCGCAATCGGCGGAACACCAGTTCGATGTCCCAGGCTTCCAGCACCGTGCGTCGATTCAGATAAAGGCTGAAACCGCAGGCCACGTAGATCGGTTCCCAGACAATCAGCACCAGCACGTAAAAGAAATTCGTCAGGTGTTCCAGCCAGCGCCAGTCCTGGCTGGCCACGTCGATCAAGGTCTGCCAGCTCCAGTCGAGTTCAACCTGCTGTGGCAGGAACATATAGAACAGCACCATCAGGCCAATCCACAGCGCACTTTCCAGGTGCACGCCAATGATCGTCAACCACTGCGCTGCACCGGCGTTGCGCTGCAGCAACACCCGCAAGCGCTGCTGTCGTTCATCGCCCGCCAGGCCTTCGAGTTGCACCACCGGCATCAGAAAGCTGCGGCTCAGGCTCAGGCGTCGCCAGGTCAGGCTGGCCAACAGTTGTGGCTTGAGCAGGTTCGGCCATTGGCGCAGCGCCTGTTTCAAGGTGGGCGTTTCGCCGAACATGGTTTTGGACAGGATATACAGCGGCAAGCGCTCGAATGCCGGTTTCAACCACCAAAAGATAAACACGGCGAGGGAGGGTGAATCCCACAGGAAAAAGCTGAGCAGCGCGAAGATCGGCAAGGTGATGATGGCCCAACTGGTCATCAGCAACCGTCGATGGCGCTGGCTCAGCAGCACGCCCAGGTCCATGGCTTCCCAGGAGTTGCGCGGGCGGATGACGACCGTGGCATCACTCAGGCGCATGGCGGGTCCGTCCGGCAAACAGCAAGTAAGTCGCCACCAACAACCAGAGCGCCGCGCCGACCAGGTATTTGGTCATGGGGGCCGGCGCGGTCATCGACGACCAGTAGGCTTCGATAAACGCGGCAATCAGCAGAAACAGCATGACGCCGCAGATCAGCAACACGCTTTTGCGCGCTGCCAGTCGCAACGCTTCGGCGCGGGGCAGGCGTCCCGGCGCGATCAACGCCCAGCCCAGTTGCAGGCCGGCGGCACCGGCCAGGGCGATGGCGCTCAGTTCGAACGCGCCGTGACCAATCACGAAGGACCAGAAGGTTTGCCCGAAACCGATGTGCGTCAAGTGTCCCGCCACCGCGCCGATCATCAAGCCATTGAACAGCAGGAAAAATGCGCTGCCCAGACCAAACAGCAACCCGCTGGCGAAGGTCTGAAAGGCGATGCCGATGTTGTGCATGATGTAGTAACCGAACATCACCCAGTCTTCGCTGGCGGCGCGTTCCGCCGAGCGGCCCAAGTGGCCGGCGACTGGGTCGTACATGCTTTGCATCTCACTGACCTGCTCGGCCGGGATCAGGCTGTAGACCAGGTCCGGGAACAGATACACCAGCAGCGCGAAGCCGATCAGACTGCCAAAAAACATCAGGCTGGCGGCGAGCACAAAGCGCCATTGTTCGCGCACCAGCCGCGGGAAGCCGGCAAGGATAAAGCTCAGTATGTTGGTGCCCAGTCGACTGCGATGCCGGTAAAGCTGTTGATGCCCGCGCAGCACTTGTTGCTGCAACGAGTCGATCAGGAAACTGCTGTAGCCCCGTTCCTGAGCCAGTGCCAGTTGTTGGCAGAGCCGTCGATAGTCTTTCGGGAAAGTGGCGATACCGGAAGCGTCCTTGCCGCGCTCCAGTTGTTCAAGCACCAGGGAAAACCTCGCCCATTCGGCCTTGTGGCGATTTTCGAAAAGGCTTTGCTTCATGCGGGCCCCAACAAACCACGAGCGATGGCGTTAAGTTCCGTCACGGCGCGTGGCGCGGGAACCTGCAAGGGTTGGGCAAGGATGGACGCGAGTTCATGGCTGCGCGCCTCGGAAAGTTCGCCTTGGCGCTCGGCAAACCCGAGGACGGCACGTTGCTCGGGTAGTGTCAGGGCAAAGGCCGGACGCCGAGGCTGGACGTCGGGCAGTTGCGGTCGGGTCAATGGCTGTTCGCGGTAGATCACCAGCGTGCCGGCGGCCAGGTCACCGAGGCGTTTGAAGGAGGGGTGTTGCAGGCAACTGATGGCGCCGAGGAAGTAGCCAAACGGCAACAGGTCGACGAATCGCAGCAGGTTACGCAACAGCGAGGCGGACCATCCGATCGGGGTGCCGTCGTCATGTACCACGCGCAACCCCATCCATTGTTTGCCCGGCGAACGGCCCTGATTGAGGACCTCGAACAGCACCATGTACCACCAGCTGACCCCGAACAGCAGGATCGAGCCCAGCCCGGCACCGAGTTTTCCCAGAAACGCCAACACGATAAACAGCACGCCGAGTATCAGCCCGCGCAACCCGAGGTCGATGGAGAACGCCAGCGCACGAACCATCAACCCGGCCGGGCGCAGTGGCAAGTCGATGCCTTCGGGCGTTTCGACTTGATACCGCGTGTCCAGTGGTGGGGGCAGCGTCGCTTTCCTTGGCAGTGCTGTGGTCTCGAGCATGGGCAACCTTGATGTGGCCTGTTCGGGATTCGATGTCCGTCCGATGCTAGCAGCCTCTCGGGGGAAAACGACATAACTATGTATTGCACGTTGCGAAACCATAAGTGATTGAATGACAAGTTACTGGCCGGGGCGGGATGTGAACGCCTAGACTTTGCCGATCTTCAGTTCAGGAACAGCCCGTGACCTCGATCTTCTGGTACGACTACGAAACCACCGGCATCAATCCCCGATGCGACCGCCCGCTCCAGGTGGCGGGGATTCGCACCGACTTCGATCTCAATGAAATAGACGAGCCGGTCAACCTCTTCTGTCAGCCCAGCGACGACATCCTGCCGCATCCAGCAGCCTGCGCGATCACCGGTATTACGCCCAGCCAGCTGGCCGAACACGGTTTGAGCGAAGCCGACTTCATGACCCGGGTGCACGCTCAACTGGCGGCACCGGGGACCTGCGGCGCGGGTTACAACACGTTGCGCTTCGATGACGAGATGACCCGTTACAGCCTGTACCGAAACTTTTTCGACCCTTATGCGCGCGAGTGGCAGGGCGGCAACAGCCGCTGGGACCTGATTGATGTGGTACGTGCGGCCTACGCCTTGCGCCCCGATGGCCTTGTCTGGCCAACCGATGATGAAGGGCGGGTGACGCTTAAACTCGAACGGCTGACCGCCGCCAATGGCATTGACCACGGCAATGCCCACGAGGCGCTGTCGGACGTTCGCGCCACCATCGGCCTGGCTCGGCTTATTCGCGAGAAGCAGCCGAAGTTGTATGACTGGTTGTTCCAGTTGCGCGGCAAACAAAAGGTGATGGATCAGATTCGGCTGTTACAGCCGATGGTGCACATTTCCGGACGATTCTCGGCGGCTCGCAGTTATGTCGGTGTGGTGTTGCCACTGGCCTGGCATCCACGCAACAAGAACGCCCTGATTGTCTGTGACCTGCATCTGGATCCCCAGGGGTTGCTTGATCTGGACGCAGAAACCTTGCGTCAGCGCCTGTATACCCGCCGTGATGACCTGGCCGACGGCGAATTGCCGGTGCCGCTCAAGCTCATTCATATCAATAAGTGCCCGGTGGTGGCGCCGCTGTCGGTACTTCGTCCTGACGATCAGCAACGCCTGGGGCTGGACATGGCGCTTTATCAGGATCGCGTACTGCGGCTAAGTGACGCACAACAAGTTTGGCGAGATAAAGTGTTGGCTATTTATGCCAGCGAAGATTTCACTCCGAGCCGGGACCCCGAACAACAGTTATACGATGGTTTTATCGGTGATCGGGATCGTCGTCTATGTGAGCAAGTCAGGGCCGCCGACCCCGCCCAATTATCACAACAGCAATGGCCTTTCGATGACGAACGTTTACCTGAATTATTGTTTCGTTATCGCGCACGCAACTTCCCCGATACGTTGAATTCCGAGGAGCAAGAGCGCTGGCAAACATTCTGTCAGCAACGTTTGTCGACCCCGGAGTGGGGGGCGCCCAATACGCTTGAAAGTTTCGTAGAAGCCGCAGCCCAATTGAGCGTTACTGCTACAACGTTTCAGCGAGAGGTACTGAGTGAATGGCAGAATTATGTCCAGGAATTACGCAAACGTTTGAATCTTTGAAAACGAAAAATGCCCGGGCTGTATTCCGGGCATAAAAAAACGCCAGCATCAGCTGGCGTTATTTTTTGTCACGGATAAGTCTTTGACAACCTATTGGGCTTAGCCCAGCAGGGTAGCCCAGCCTTCAACCACGTCACCGCCCCACTTGGCTTTCCACTCTTTCAGAGTCTTGTGGTTGCCACCTTTGGTTTCGATGACTTCGCCGTTGTGCGGGTTTTTGTATTGTTTAACTTTGCGAGCACGCTTGGTGCCAGTAGTTTTTACTGCGCCGCCACGTGGTGCTTTGGTCTTGGACTCTGGGTCCAGCAACGCGATGATGTCACGCAGGGACTTGGAGTATTCGCCCATCAGGGTGCGCAGTTTGCCTTCGAATTCCAGCTCGGTTTGCAGTTTGTCGTCTTGGGACAGGTTCTTCAAACGAGCTTGCAGCTCTTTGATAGCTTCTTCGGTGGCGCGATATTCGTTGATCAAGGACATGAGGACTACCTTATGTTGGGCGCTGGATGGCAGGGTGACAGTGCCGCAATAATAGTCAGGGTGTTTCATCAAGTAAACATTTAACCGGCTTTTTATTTAAATTAGTTGCGATGAATAGGGCGTCAATTCAACGCAGAGTTAAAAGTGTGATGCAGTCATCACAGATATTCACAATTGAGCGCTTGAAGATTGACTACAAGAACACCATCGCGCGGGTGGTGAGGGGTTGCCGGAATCTGTTCCACTGACCCGCGTGCAGGTCAATGTGTCATCGATACTGCAGTTTTGCTGCGCAATCGCTAGAATGGCGGCCTTTGCGAAGTTCTGGAGTTTCCCCCTCATGCGCACTTTTCGGCTGGTGATTGCTTGCCCGGACCGCGTCGGCATCGTTGCTAAAGTCAGTAACTTTCTGGCGTCACATAACGGCTGGATCACTGAAGCGAGCCATCACTCGGACAATCAGAATGGCTGGTTCTTCATGCGTCACGAAATACGTGCCGACTCGCTGCCTTTCGGTATTGAGGCCTTTCGCGAAGCGTTTGCACCCATTGCCGAAGAGTTCTCGATGAACTGGCGCATTACCGACACCGCGCAGAAAAAGCGCGTTGTGTTGATGGCCAGCCGTGAGTCCCACTGTCTGGCCGACTTGCTGCACCGCTGGCACAGTGATGAACTGGATTGCGAAATTTCCTGTGTGATTTCCAACCACGACGACTTGCGCAGCATGGTCGAGTGGCACGGCATTCCTTATTACCACGTGCCGGTCAATCCACAGGACAAAGAGCCGGCCTTCGCCGAAGTCTCGCGCCTGGTCAAACAGCACGATGCCGAAGTGGTGGTACTTGCCCGTTACATGCAAATCCTGCCGCCCGCGTTGTGCAGGGAATATGCGCACAAGGTCATCAACATTCACCACAGCTTCCTGCCGTCGTTCGTCGGCGCCAAGCCGTATCACCAGGCCTCGATGCGTGGCGTGAAGTTGATCGGTGCGACGTGTCACTACGTGACCGAAGAGCTGGATGCCGGTCCGATCATCGAGCAGGACGTGGTGCGCGTCAGCCACAGCGACAGCATTGAAGACATGGTGCGTTTCGGCCGTGACGTCGAGAAAATGGTGCTGGCCCGTGGTCTGCGTTATCACCTGGAAGACCGGGTGCTGGTGCATGGCAACAAGACCGTAGTGTTCTGATCGCCGCACATCACGGTTGAAGTTCGAAGGGCCTGGGCGTTCAATCGCTTCAGGCCCTTCGCCGTTTCTGCACTGAGGACATGACCATGGCCGATCCACTCGACAAAGCCACTTCCAAGGCCCCCGCCACGTTGGGGGAGGGCTGTTTGAGTCGCTACGACCCGGATGAGATGAGCCCTGAAGACGGCACAGAGTTTCCCGGTGCCGCCGAGTTGTGGGAGCAGTTGCAGCAGCAACCCGAAGACAAGCCTAAGCCTGCTTGAACTTCATCAGTTTCTTCAGCAGCGGCCGCCCCAGCATCAGCAGAAACACCGGGCCGCCCACTACCAGGTAGAAGTAATACGTCACCGTCCGCCAGATCAGAATCGCCGCCGCGGCGGTGGATTTCCCCACCATGGGCGCCAACAGCGCCGCTGAAGTCAACTCCGCCGCCCCCGCACCGCCCGGCAGCAGGCTGAATTGCCCTGCACTCAGTGAAAGCATCTGGATCAGAAAGCACCAGGCCCACTGCAAATCTGCCCCGAGCCCGCGCAACGCCAGATACAGCACGCTATACCGCAGGAGCCAATGCACGCAGGTCAGGGCAAACACCTTGATCAACGTCATAACGGGCAACTTCAGCGTGTCAGTGAACGCTGCCAGGAAATGAAGGAGCTTGCGTGCCCAGCGCAGGCGCGTGGTGCCTTTGACGTTGAGGCGAACGAGCAGTCGCCCGCTCAGGCGAATCAGCAGTCGATGGTAGCGCGCCACCACCACGCAACTGAGCAACCCGCCAAACATGGAGACGGCGCTGACGATCAGCAGCCATTCCAGGCGTTCGCTGAGGTGCTGGAACAACGCATAGATCAGAATCCCGCTCAGCGCGCAGAGGAAAAACAGCAGATCGCTGAGTTGGTCCATGGCGAACACCGCGCTGCCCCGTGCCGGGCGCACGCCATTGCGCGCCAGTAGGGCCATGATGGTCAGCGGGCCGCCGCTGCCGCCTGGGGTGGCGCAGTAGGCGAACTCGGCGGCCATCACTACGCCAAGACTCTTCACCCGGCCGACCTTGTTGCACTGATCGCCCAGCAACAGGCGCAAGCGCAGGGTGTTCACCACCCAGCACAGCAAGATCATGCCGAACATGATCAGCAATTCATTCAAGGGGAAATTTTGCAGCCGCGACCACGTCTCGTTGCCGCCCAGCAGCAATGGAATCAGCACCGCGGCGAGCAGGGCGATAAACAGCAGAATGCCCCGGCTCATGCGGCGCGACCGAGACGATCACTGTGAAAAGAGAGCCACTGGGCCTTGGTCATTGGCACTCGCCCCTCATCGAGCAAGCGCTTGAGTGTTTGCAGCCAATAGTTGCGCGAAAATCCATGACGCATGTCCACCGGGTGCAGTCCAAGGCGAATCACCGGCGCGTGCCGCCAGCGCTGTTCACGTTGGTCGCTGATGATTTTCGACAGCCCCCGGCGCCAGGCACTGCGCGCACTCCAGACCAGTCCCGGCGCATCGATGGCCTTGAAGTCCGGCAGCCGATAGAGATGCTGTGAATCGCTGGTGTAGCCCAGCGGTAACTGGCGTAACGCCTGCCGAGTGCCTTCGCTCATCAACCATGCCGGGGCGACAAAGCCTTCCAGTGGCCAATGATAACGATGGAACACTTCGATTCCGGCACGCAGACGGGCGAGGGCGGCGGCTTGCGACAAGCTGTAAAACTCGCCTTCGTGGGTATAGATCCGGCGCATGAACCAGTCTCTGGGATTGCTGGGAGGAGGGCTTTCGTCGCAATGAAAGTAGCCGTGCAATGCCAGTTCGTCACCTCGGGCGACTCGGCTGGTCAGCCATCGGCGAAATCCCGGATGCTCGTCCAGGTCGTTGTGCTTGTGGAAGTTCGGCACCACCAGCCAGGTCATCGGCACCTCGCCCAGGGCATCGACAGCCTCGACAAAAGGCTGGTAATCAGCCCAGGTCTGCGGCGCAACGTCATGCAGCACGAGTACCAGGCTGGGCAGGTTCATGGGCTCAACCATTGGCGGTCAGCGGCCATTGGCTGCCGAGCACTGCGTGATAGTGCCCCAGCAGGCTGTCGACCACGGTGTCCCAGGCGTAATGCTGTTCGACATGGCTGCGGGCGCGCTTGCCCAGGGCGGCGCTGTCGTGGCTGAACAGCTCGCGGACGGCATTGGCCATCGCCAGGGGATTGTTCGGCGCGCAGAGCACGCCGCATTGATCGGTGACGATTTCCTGAAAGGCCCCGGCGGCTACCGCCACCACCGGAATACCGCTGGCCATGGCTTCGAGGATCACCAGGCCGAAGGTTTCCTGATCGCCGGCATGCAGCAACGCGTCAGCGCTGGCCATCAAGCGCGCGACTTGCGTGGCCGGGCAGAACTCAT
The DNA here is from genome assembly GCF_005930655.1 of Pseudomonas sp. FSL W5-0299. Classification (NCBI taxonomy): domain Bacteria; kingdom Pseudomonadati; phylum Pseudomonadota; class Gammaproteobacteria; order Pseudomonadales; family Pseudomonadaceae; genus Pseudomonas; species Pseudomonas sp. FSL W5-0299. The sequence goes on along the minus strand of NZ_RXHX01000011.1, from coordinate 135,311 downwards.
CGACGACAGTCACGTTGTCCGGCACCACAGCGGGCATGGAAGAACCGACTAGCAACAAATGATAACGAGGCCCCAGACGTTTCATGCAACCGAGCAAGACCGGCAGGTTTTTTTCCTTGGCGCCGCGGCCGGCAAAAATCAGCAGATGGGTGTTTTCATCAATGCCTAACTCGGCCCGCAAGCCGCTGTCCCTTGCTTGGGGATTGAACGTTTGCAGGTCGACCCCCAACGGCTGGACAAACACATTCTTCACGCCAAGACCGATCAACTTGTCGGCCATGACCTGACTCGGTGCCAGCACCCGGTCGAAGTTGCCATACAGCTTGCGGACATAGGCCTCGACATTCGGGGTCACCCAATTGCCCATTCGATTGCTGACCAGCAGTGGCAGGTCCGAGTGATAAAAGCCGATCACCGGCACATCCAGTTGCCGGCGCGCATCCAGAGCTGCCCATGCGGTGAGGTAAGGGTCGCCGACTTCGATCAGGTCAGGCTGCAAATCATGCAGGACATTTCGCCATGGCGCCAAGCGGAGAGGAAAACGATAACCCTTGCCGAAAGGTAGGGCCGGGGCTGGAACTGAGTAGACGCCGTCATGCTCACTCAGGTGTGCCCCTGGAATCAGCAAACTGTGGCGAATGCCTGGCTTGATGCTCAGGCGACGGTGCTTGGCATCCAGATACGTGCGCACGCCACCGCTGGCCGGGGCGTAGAACATGGTGATGTCCGCGATATGCACAGTGAGCATCCCTCCGGTCCGTTGTTCTCCCTTGGTTGACCTTTATGAAGGATAGATGTTCGGTCGGGGTTTTGTGGCGCGCAGATCAGCGAGGTTCTTGCGGTGTATTTCAGACCGCCTTCGCGGGCAAGCCTCGCTCCTACAAATTAACGCTAATCCGTGTAGGAGCGAGGCTTGCCCGCGAAGAGGACCTCAATGCCGCATCAAATACGGAAACTGCCCACCAACTGCTTAAGACGCGCCGCCTGCTGCTCCAGGTCCGAACACGCCCGCAACGTCGATTGCAGGTTCTCCACGCCTTCCTGATTCAGCGTGTTGATCTCGGTAATGTCGACGTTGATCGACTCCACCACCGCCGTCTGTTCCTCGGTCGCGGTCGCCACCGACTGGTTCATCCCGTCAATCTCACCAATACGCAACGTCACGCTGTTCAAGCGCTCGCCCGCCAGGTTGGCGATTTCCACGCTGTCCTGGCTGTGGCGCTGGCTGTCGCTCATGGTGCTGACGGATTCACGGGCGCCGACTTGCAGCTCTTCGATCATGGTCTGCACCTGTTGCGCCGATTCCTGTGTGCGGTGCGCCAGGTTGCGTACTTCGTCAGCCACCACGGCAAAACCACGCCCGGCTTCACCGGCGCGGGCCGCTTCGATGGCTGCGTTGAGCGCCAGCAGGTTGGTTTGCTGGGAGATGCTGGTGATCACTTCGAGAATCTGCCCGATGTTCACGGTTTTGCTGTTCAGCGATTCGATGTTGGTGCTCGAAGCGCTGAGCATGCTCGACAGTTGATTCATCGCTTTGATGCTGCGATCCACCACTTGCTGGCCATCTTCGGCGAGGCTGCGGGCATCGCTGGCCTGGCTGGACGCCTGGGCAGCGTTGCGGGCGATTTCCTGAGCGGCGGCGCCGAGCTGGTTGATCGCGGCGGCCACGCTGCTGGTGCGCGAGGCTTGCTGGTCGGAGTTGAACATCGACGAATTCGACGCGGCGACCACACGTAGCGCGACTTCGTTGACCTGGCCGGTGGCCGAGGACACTTCACGGATCGAACCGTGAATACGTTCGACAAAACGGTTGAACGCTGTGCCTAGAACGCCGAATTCGTCGTTATTGACGATGGTCAGACGTTTGGTCAGGTCGCCTTCACCGTCGGCGATGTCTTCCATGGCGCGGGTCATGACGTGCAGCGGTTGGATCAGGATGCGGATCAACATGCCCAGCAACGCGATGATGATCGCCACGGCAATGATCGTCGCGACGACCGCCGAGGCGCGGAATTCGCTGAGCATCGAGAAGGCTTTGTCTTTATCGACCGACAGGCCGATGTACCAGTGGACCGATGGCAGGCCTTTAATCGCCGTGAAGGTGACGATGCGAGTCTTGCCGTCCACTTCGACTTCACTGAAGTCGCTGCTGATGCGCGGGGTATTGTTCGGGTACGCCTCGCTCAGGGACTTCATCACCAGGGCTTTGTCCGGGTGCACCAGGATCTTGCCGTCGGCGCTGACCAGGAAGGCGTAACCCATGCCGTCGAAATCACGGGCGCTGAGGGTGTCGATCAGGGTTTGCAGGCTCAAGTCGCCGCCCACCACACCCACGCTTTGCCCGGCCTTTTTCGAGGCGGTGGCGATGGAGATGATGGTCTGGCCGGTGGCCGCATCGATGTAAGGTTCGGTCACGGTGGCCGTGCTGCTGCTTTCGGCGCCTTTGTACCAAGGACGTACCCGCGGATCGAAACCGGCAGGCATTTTGGCGTCGGGACGAATCGTGAAGCTGCCGGTGGAGTCGCCCAGGTAGGACGCCATGAAAGTCGACGTCAGGGCTTTCTGCTCAAGCAGACTCGCGACGTTGGCCTGTTCAGGATTGACGGCTATGTTTTGAGCGAGGTTGTCGATCAGCAGGATACGGCCAGTCAGCCAGGTCTGGATGTTGCTGGCGGTGACGTCTCCCATCTCGTTGAGGTAATTGTCCAGGTCTTCGCGAATGGCGTTGCGCTGCAGGTAGTCGTTGTACAGTGTGAACGAGGCGAAGGCGGCAATGACGATGAGGGCGGCGGCAAGCAAGATTTTATGGCTGAAACGCAGGTTTTTGTTCATGGCTTGGGGTTCCGCTAAGGTCTTAATGTCCTGAGCGTGCTTTTATAAAGGCACGCAAAATGGGCAATGTTGAAAAAAAGCTGATATTTCCATCCTCTCCTTAGGGAATTACCGACGCTATTTTCGGATTGGTCTCACAACTATTTGTATCGGCCGTGCAGGATCAAAGATTAACCATGGGTGACAAAATGCCTGACTCATCGCAACTCGTTATCGGCGCTGACCTTGCCGGCCAGCCTATCTCCCAGGCCATGCGCCTGGCGAACCGTCACGGCCTGGTTGCGGGCGCTACCGGGACCGGTAAAACCGTCACGTTGCAGCGACTGGCCGAAGCCTTCAGCGACGCGGGCGTGGCGGTGTTCGCGGCAGACATCAAGGGCGACCTGTGTGGCCTGGGTGCCGCCGGCAACCCTCAAGGCAAAATCGCCGAGCGGATCGCCGGGATGCCGTGGCTCAACCACAAGCCTGCGGCTTACCCGGTCACCCTGTGGGACATTCACGGTGAGTCCGGTCATCCATTGCGCACCACCTTGAGCGAAATGGGGCCGTTGCTGATCGGCAGCCTGCTGGAGTTGACCGACAGCCAGCAGTCGGCGCTGTATGCCGCGTTCAAGGTCGCGGACCGCGAAGGGTTGTTGCTGCTGGACCTCAAGGATCTGAAGGCGCTGCTCAATCACCTGCGTGACAACCCTGAGTTGCTGGGGGACGACGCGGCGTTGATGACCACCGGTTCCAGTCAGGCGCTGTTGCGGCGTCTGGCGACCCTGGAGCAACAAGGTGCCGAAGCGCTGTTCGGTGAACCGGCGCTGCAACTCGAAGACATTCTGCAACCGACGGCTGACGGCCGTGGGCGCATTCATTTGCTGGATGCCAGTCGTCTGGTCCACGAAGCGCCGAAGGTGTATGCGACATTCCTGCTGTGGTTGCTGGCCGAGTTGTTCGAGCAACTGCCGGAGCGTGGCGATTCGGACAAACCGCTGCTGGCACTGTTTTTCGACGAAGCGCATTTATTGTTCGCCGACACGCCCAAGGCTTTGCAGGATCGCCTGGAGCAGGTGGTGCGGCTGATTCGTTCCAAAGGCGTGGGCGTGTATTTCGTCACGCAATCACCGGGCGACTTGCCGGATGACGTGCTGGCTCAGCTCGGCCTGCGTATCCAGCATGGTTTGCGCGCCTTCACCGCCAAGGAGCAGAAATCCCTGCGAGCGGTGGCGGAGGGCTTCCGGCCGAACCCGGCGTTTGATGCCCTGTCGGTGTTGACCGAACTGGGGATCGGCGAGGCGCTGGTCGGCACCTTGCAGGACAAGGGCACGCCGGAGATGGTCCAGCGTGTCTTGGTCGCCCCGCCGCAATCGCGGATCGGGCCGTTGACCGAAACCGAGCGCACGATGCTGATCGCCGGGTCGCCGTTCAAGGGGCGGTATGACAAGCCGGTTGATCGGGAATCGGCGTATGAAATATTGATGGGTCGTAAAGGGTTGGCGCCGGAGCCTGAGGCCGTTCCGGGTAAACCGGCCGCCGAAGAGCCGAGTTTCACCGACAAGGCCGGGGAATTCCTCGGCACGGCGGCGGGGCAGGCGCTGAAATCGGCGATGCGCCAGGCGGCCAATCAATTGGGCCGGCAGCTGGTACGCGGACTGATGGGCTCGCTGCTCGGTGGCAGTAAACGCCGCTGACAACCACTGGCTGGACACAACCCTGTAGGAGCGAGCGGTGCGGCGATCCTACAGGTGAAACATCAATTTCAGGTTTTGGGTTTGGCGTGCGCCGCAAGGCGTTCCAGCGCCGCTCGCAGATTCGGATCGCTGATGCCATCGGCCGTGGCCTGAATGGTTGCGCCGGCATCCGTCGACAAACTGATGGTATGCCCCGCCGCCCCTTGCTGAACGGTGGGGGGCTGCACTTTGAACAGAATCCGCGTCAGGCTGGCGAACTCGTCGAACATCTGTAACTGGCGTTGCAGGCGTTTTTGCTGGTAACGCAGGCGGGTGGCCCAATGACCGTCAGTGACGATCAGCAGTAAACTGCCTTCGCGCCACGAGGCCACATGGCAATGCTCGCGCGCAGCAGGCTGCAACTGGCTTTCGAGCAGACGTTGCAGATGACCCAGGCGTTGAGCATGGCCAAAAATGGCTTTCAGCGGCTTGGCTTCGCGAAGCAGAACGGCGGGTGCTCTGGCCGTGAGAGGGCGAAATGCCATGATCAGACACCTGAAGTAACAGAGCCGCCATGGTAGCAGAAAGCATCACATGCGCCCGACCCATTGCTTTGCGAGCGCTTTACCCATTAAATCAACAAGTAACTTCTGCCGCGAATGGCTTGAAGTTGTGCAAAAAGCCCTTATTTTAAGTGAGCCCCGTCACAGCGCAGTGCATGCATCGTGGAACAACGCCACTTTCCTCACCATCGTTTCCGGGTAGAATGCTCGTTCGCATGCGGCCATGAGGGCTGCACGGGCGACTCACGGGGCCGCCCTCCATCCCTTTAGTGTGGAAGATCCTGCCGATATGTTTGCGCCTTTGTTAAAGAAACTTTTTGGAAGCAAGAACGAGCGTGAAGTCAAACGCATGCTCAAGACGGTGCAACTCGTCAATGCCTTCGAAGAGCAAATGGTGGCCCTTTCGGACGATCAATTGCGTGCCAAGACAGACGAGTTCAAGGCCCGCATCGCCAAAGGGGAAACCCTCGACAAGCTGCTGCCAGAAGCCTTTGCGGTCGCCCGCGAAGCCGGTAAGCGTGTCATGGGTATGCGCCACTTCGATGTCCAGCTGATTGGCGGCATGACCTTGCATGAAGGCCAGATCGCGGAAATGCGTACCGGTGAAGGCAAGACCCTGGTGGCAACACTGGGCGTTTACCTCAACGCGCTGTCCGGCAAGGGCGTGCACGTTGTGACGGTGAACGACTACCTGGCCCGTCGTGACGCCAACTGGATGCGTCCGCTCTACGAATTCCTCGGTATGACGGTCGGTGTGGTCACCCCATTCCAGCCGCCGGAAGAGAAGCGCGCTGCTTACGCCGCCGACATCACCTACGGCACCAACAACGAATTCGGTTTCGACTACCTGCGCGACAACATGGCGTTCAGCATGGAAGAAAAATTCCAGCGCGAACTCAATTTTGCCGTGATCGACGAAGTCGACTCCATCCTCATCGACGAAGCCCGTACCCCGCTGATCATTTCCGGTCAGGCCGAGGACAGCTCCAAGCTGTACATCGAGATCAACAAACTGATCCCGCAGCTGGAGTTGCACGTCGAAGAAGTGGAAGGCGAAGTCACCAAGGCTGGCCATTACACCGTTGACGAGAAGACCCGTCAGGTCGAGCTCAACGAAGCCGGTCACCAGTTCATCGAAGACATGTTGACCCGCGTCGGCCTGCTGGCTGAAGGCGAGAGCCTGTATTCGGCGCACAATCTGGGCCTGCTGACCCACGTTTATGCCGGTCTGCGCGCTCATAAGCTGTTCAATCGCAACATCGAATACATCGTGCAGGATGGCCAGGTCGTCCTGGTCGACGAACACACCGGCCGCACCATGCCGGGTCGCCGTTTGTCCGAAGGCCTGCACCAGGCCATCGAAGCCAAGGAAAACCTGAACATCCAGGCCGAAAGCCAGACCCTGGCCTCGACCACGTTCCAGAACTACTTCCGTCTGTACAACAAGCTGTCCGGCATGACCGGTACTGCGGACACCGAAGCGTTCGAATTCCACCAGATCTACGGTCTGTCGGTGATGGTCATTCCACCGAACAAACCGCTGGCGCGTAAAGATTACAACGACCTGGTGTTCCTGACCGCCGAAGAGAAATACGCGGCGATCATCAACGACATCAAGGAATGCATGACCCTGGGCCGTCCGGTGCTGGTGGGGACTGCAACCATCGAAACGTCCGAGCACATGTCTGCGTTGCTGCAGAAGGAAGGCATCGAACACAAGGTCCTGAACGCCAAGTTCCACGAAAAAGAAGCCGAGATCATTGCCCAGGCCGGTCGCCCGGGTGCTCTGACCATCGCCACCAACATGGCCGGTCGCGGTACCGACATTCTGTTGGGCGGCAACTGGGAAGTGGAAGTTGCGACCCTGGAAAATCCGACCCCTGAGCAGATTGCCCAGATCAAGGCCGACTGGCAGAAACGTCACCAGCAAGTGCTGGAGTCGGGTGGCTTGCAGGTGATTGCTTCCGAGCGTCACGAATCGCGCCGTATCGACAACCAGCTGCGTGGTCGTGCCGGTCGTCAGGGTGACGCCGGTTCCAGCCGTTTCTACCTGTCGCTGGAAGACAGCCTGATGCGCATCTTCGCCTCTGACCGGGTGAAGAACTTCATGAAAGCCTTGGGCATGCAGTCCGGTGAAGCGATCGAGCACCGTATGGTGACCAACGCCATCGAGAAGGCTCAGCGCAAGGTCGAAGGTCGTAACTTCGACATTCGCAAGCAACTGCTCGAGTTCGACGACGTCAACAACGAACAGCGTAAAGTGATCTATCACATGCGTAACACGTTGCTGGCCGCCGACAACATCGGTGAAACCATCGCCGACTTCCGTCAGGACGTGCTCAACGCGACCATCAGTGCGCACATTCCACCGCAATCGCTGCCAGAGCAGTGGGACGTGGCCGGTCTGGAAGCTGCGTTGCAGAGCGACTTCGGTGTGGCGCTGCCGATCCAGAAATGGCTCGACGAAGACGATCACCTGTACGAAGAAACCCTGCGCGAGAAGCTGATGCAGGAGCTCATCGCTGCCTACAACGAGAAAGAAGATCAGGCCGGTGCCGACGCACTGCGCACCTTCGAGAAGCAAATCGTTCTGCGTGTGCTCGACGACCTGTGGAAAGACCACCTGTCGACCATGGATCACCTGCGTCACGGCATCCACTTGCGTGGTTATGCACAGAAGAACCCGAAGCAAGAGTACAAGCGCGAGTCCTACACGCTGTTCTCCGAGCTGCTGGATTCGATCAAGCGCGACTCGATCCGTGTGCTGTCGCACGTTCAGGTTCGCCGCGAAGATCCGGAAGCAGAAGAGCAACGCCTGCGTCAGGAAGCCGAGGCATTGGCGGCGCGCATGCAGTTCCTGCACGACGAAGCGCCAGGTCTTGAGCAACCGGAACTGCTCGGTGAAGAGGTCGATGTCGCCCTCGCCACTGCACCGGTTCGCAACGAACAGAAGCTGGGCCGTAACGAACTGTGCTACTGCGGTTCGGGCAAGAAATTCAAGCATTGCCACGGGCAGATCCAGTAAACCCGTTTCATACGCTGAAATACCCGCGCCGCGACCGGCATCAGCCGTCGCGGCGTTTTGCCATTTACACCACCGTTCTTCCTGAAAGCGGTGCTGACATCATTTATTAAGGAGCGCATTCATGGCTGTTGGTCTTGGTCCTTTGCCAACGTTGCACCCGGTTGCCGGTTTTGAACTCGGTATCGCCTCGGCCGGCATCAAGCGCCCGGGGCGCAAGGATGTTGTGGTCATGCGCTGCGCCGAAGGCTCCACGGTCGCGGGCGTGTTCACCCTGAACGCCTTTTGCGCCGCTCCGGTGATTCTGGCCAAGCAACGAGTGCAAGGCCCGGTACGTTACCTGCTGACCAACACCGGCAATGCCAACGCCGGCACGGGCGAACCTGGCCTCGCCGCCGCCGAGCGCACCTGCGCGAAACTGGCTGAATTGACCGGCGTTGACGCCAGCCTGGTGCTGCCGTATTCCACCGGTGTGATCGGTGAGCCGCTGCCGGTCGAGAAAATCGAAGGTGCGCTGCAAGCCGCCCTTGACGACCTGTCAGTGAATAACTGGGAAGCCGCCGCCACCGGCATCATGACCACCGACACCTTGCCCAAAGGTGCCAGCCGCCAGTTCCAGCATGACGGCGTGACCATCACCGTCACCGGCATCAGCAAAGGCGCGGGCATGATCCGTCCGAACATGGCGACCATGCTCGGCTACATCGCCACCGACGCCAAAGTTTCCCGCGACGTGTTGCAGAATCTGCTGCTGGACGGTGCCAACAAGTCGTTCAACCGCATCACCATCGACGGCGACACCTCGACCAACGACTGCTGCATGCTGATCGCCACCGGTCAGGCCGCGCTGCCGGAAATCACCCGCGCCGAAGGCGAGTTGTTTGCCAAGCTGAAACAAGCCGTGTTCGAAGTGTGCATGGACGTGGCCCAGGCCATCGTGCGTGACGGCGAAGGCGCGACCAAATTTGTGACCGTTGAAGTCAATGGCGGCGGCAATCATCAGGAATGCCTGGACGTCGGTTACACCGTGGCGCACTCGCCGCTGATCAAGACCGCGCTGTTCGCGTCCGACCCGAACTGGGGCCGCATCCTTGCTGCCGTTGGCCGTGCCGGCGTGCCGAACCTGGACGTCAGCAAGATCGACGTGTTCCTCGGCGAAGTCTGCATCGCCAGCCGTGGTGCCCGCGCCGCGACCTACACCGAAGCCCAGGGCGCGGCGGTGATGCAGCAGGAAGAAATCACCATCCGTATCGAACTGGGTCGCGGCGATTGCAGCGAAACCATCTGGACCACCGACCTGTCCCACGAATACGTGAAGATCAACGCCGAATACCGCACATAAGATAGATCGCTTTCGCGGGCACGTCGGATCGCCCGCGAAGACGGCCGACCAGACACTGCAAATGCTGGCCCGCTTCCCTTCTCAAAAGGTCCCGAACATGAGCCTCCACCTGATCATCGGCGACAAACTGCTTTCCTCCTGGTCCCTGCGCGGCGCACTGGCCCTTGACCTCACTGGCGCCCCGTACACCGAAGAACTGATCAAGCTGGGCCAGCCGGACACCCGCGAACGCCTGCTCAAGCATTCGCCGACCGGCAAAGTCCCGCTGCTGAAATCCGTGCACGGCACCATCGCCGATTCTCTGGCGATTGCCGAATACCTGGCCGAGCAATTCCCCGACGCTGGCCTCTGGCCCAAAGACACCGCCGCCCGTGCCCAGGCCCGTTCGGCCTGTGCGCAGATGCACGCCGGGTTCTTTGCCATGCGCGGCAACATGCCGTTCGACCTGAGCCGCGACGCACCGCTATCGCCGACGCCTCCTGAGGTTCAGGCAGACATCGAGCGCATGCTGGCGTTGTGGGCTGAATGCCGTGCGGTCGCCACTGAAACCGGTCCGTTCCTGTTCGGCGGCGCGACCCTCGCCGATGCCTTCTTCGCCCCGATTGCCGTGCGCCTGCGCACCTATCAGGTGAAATTGCCGGCGGTGGACGAAGCCTACGTTGAAACCGTCTATCAATGGCCGTCGTTCAAGGCCTGGCAGAAGGCTGGCCTGGAGGAGATTGGGCAGTGAAACGAGTACACGTAGCCGCCGCCGTTATCCGCGACAGCAGCGGCAAGATCCTTATCGCACGCCGTGCCGACACCCAGCACCAGGGCGGCTTGTGGGAATTCCCCGGGGGCAAGGTCGAGGATGACGAATCCGTCGAAAGCGCATTGGCTCGCGAACTCCAGGAAGAGTTGGGCATTGTGGTCAGCGCCGCGCGACCGTTGATCAAAGTCCGCCACGATTACCCGGACAAGCAAGTGTTGCTGGACGTTTGGGAAGTTTCGTCCTTTACCGGCGAGCCCCATGGCGCCGAAGGCCAGCCTTTGGAATGGGTGGGCCAGCGTGATCTGCTGAGCTATGAGTTCCCGGCAGCCAACCAGCCGATCGTGGCGGCTGCACGTTTGCCTGCGCAGTATTTGATTACGCCTGAAGACCTGGAAACCCCGGCCTTGCTGCGTGGAATCCAGAAAGCCATCGCTGGCGGCATCAAGCTGATCCAGCTGCGGGCACCCAACGGCTACGATCCGAAATACCGCGATCTGGCGGTGGATGCGGCGGGGCTGTGTGCGGGCAAGGCGCAGTTGATGATCAAGGGGCCGTTCGAGTGGCTGGGCGACTTCCCGTCCGCCGGCTGGCACATCACGTCAGCGCAGTTGCGCAAATATGCAGCGGCGGGTCGACCGTTACCGGCGTCGCGCTGGTTGGCGGCGTCTTGCCACAACGCTGAAGAGCTGGCGCTGGCCGAGCAGATGGGCGTGGATTTTGTGACCTTGTCACCGGTGCAGCCGACCCAGACTCATCCGGATGCGCTGCCGTTGGGCTGGCAGCAGGTGGCGGCGTTGATCGACGGTTTCAGCAAACCGGTGTTCTTGCTCGGTGGTGTTGGCCCGGCGGAACAGCAAAAGGCTTGGGAGGCGGGGGCGCAGGGAGTGGCGGGGATTCGGGCGTTCTGGCCTGATTCTGTGATGTAGCCACCGGCCTCATCGCGAGCAGGCTCGCTCCCACCTTTGATCGCATTCCTTCTGGAGGAACTCGGTCAACTGTGGGAGCGAGCCTGCTCGCGATAGCGTCCTCGAATACGCCAATTACTCCTGAGGCTTGGCGGCCGCCTGCCACAAAATCTCGGCAACCCCCTGCCGCTTGGCTATCACCCTCGCCACCACAAACAACACATCCGACAGCCGATTGATATACGCCAAGCCAACCCCGGCCAACGGTTCAATCGCATTCAACTGCTGACACCGCCGCTCCGCGCTGCGCGCCAGGCTTCTGCACACATGGGCCTGGGCAATCAGCGCTGAACCTCCCGGCAGAATGAAATTCTCCAGCGGCCCCAACTCCTCATTCCACAGATCGATCGCCGTTTCCAGCCGTTCGATTTCCGCTGCATTCAACGCCTGATACTCCGGCATCGCCAACTCGCCGCCGAGGTCGAACAACCGATGCTGGCAAGGCGCCAAAACCTCAATCACCTCGTTCAAACCCGGATTCGCAGCACTTTCTGCGGCCAATCCGGCCAGCAGCACGCCCACTTGGCTGTTCAGCGTATCGACTTCGCCAATCGCCTCGATACGCGGATGGTCCTTGGGCACGCGGCGACCATCGCCGAGCCCGGTTTCGCCTTTGTCGCCGGTGCGGGTGTAAATCTTCGACAAGCGAAAGCCCATGGGTTACCTCGATAGCTGATTGAGTTCTTGAGAGATGACGGGGGAGCCCGCCAGCGGCAGACGCAAAGTGAAACAGGTGCCTTGGCCCGGCGTCGATTGCACCTCCATCTGCCCCTTGTGGTTATTGGTGATGATGAAATACGAGACCGACAAGCCAAGGCCTGTGCCCTGACCGATTTCCTTGGTGGTGAAGAACGGCTCGAAGGTGCGTTTGCGCACGTTCTCGCTCATGCCGATGCCGTTGTCCTCGACCTGGATTTCGGCCCACGGCGGATTCAGCCGGGTGCGCAGAATGATTCGCCCGGGTTCACTGTCGTCTTCACGTTGGTGAATGGCCTGGGCGGCGTTTTTCAACAAATTGAGCAGCACTTGTTCCAGTTCGTTGGCCGTGCCGGGCACCGGGCCCAGCGCCGGGTCGAACTGACGGATGATCGCCTGGCCCTTGAAGTCGAAACCGATGGCCAGGTCGAAGTCGTTACCGGCGATTTCCACCGCCTGATCGATCAGCGCCGGCAGGTCGCACGGGGCCATTTGCCGGGTGCTGCGGCGACTGAAGCTGAGCATGTGCGTGACAATCTTCGCCGCCCGGGCGCCAGCCTGTTGAATGCCATCAAGCAACTGCGGTACTTCGCGCAATTGCAGGTATTTGTTGACCGTGTCCAGGGAAATGCCGGCTAGCTCAGCCTGTTCGAGGTTCTTCGGCAAGTCAGGTGACAGGCGCCGCCGAATGTTCTGTACGTTGTGCAGGATCGCGCCCAACGGATTGTTGATCTCGTGGGCCATGCCCGCGGCGAGGCCACCGACCGAGAGCATTTTTTCTGACTGCACCATCATCTCTTCCAGCGACAGACGCTGGGTGATGTCATCGATCCGGATCACCACGCCGCGCCCGGCGCCGCCCATCAGCGGGTAGAAGGTCAGGGCGTAATGCTTGGGTTCATCGTCCTTGAACCAGGTCACGCGCTCGATCTTCGCCACGGTGTGCTGCTCGACGGTTTGCTTGAGCTGCGGCAGAAATGGCTTCAAGGGTTCGAAGGCGAGGAAGATCGGCTGGTTCAAGGCTTCGTCCAGACGCGTGCCGGACAGCGCACTGGCTTCCTGATTCCACTGGGTCACGTAGAGCTGCTCATCAAGGGCGATCAGGGCCGACGGCATGGAGTCGATGATGCTGTTGAGGTAGTTCTGGAAACCGGTAAGTTTCTTCTCGATCTTGCTGCGCACCTGGACTTCGAGTTCCAGCTTGCGATTGGTGTGGCGGGTTTCTTCGGCCAGGCCTTGCGCCTGATCGTAAGCCGCCTGGGAATCGTCCCGGGCCCGTTTGAGCTGCTGTTCCCGGGCTTCGATCCGCGAGAGCATGGTGTTGAAGGCCTCGGCGAGGCTGCCGATTTCGTCGTGGTTGCCACGGGAGGCGCGCAGTGCGTAGTTTTCTTCGCGGGTCACTTGCCGAGACAGCTCTTCGAGCTGATGGATCGGCCGGGTAATCAGGCGCTTGATCTGCCGGGCGATCACCAGCCACAACAGTACACTGAAGATCAGAATGCCGAGACTGGCGGTCAGGGTCCCGGTGTAGAACGCCATTGGCAGTTCACTGCTGGCCACCAACAACAGGTGGCCCGGCGCGGTGCCAGGGCGGGGCAGGGTGATGATCTGATTGCTGCGAAACTCGGTGGCCTGCCAGGCTTCGATATGCCGATAGCGTTCTGGCAGTTGCAGCTTCTCGCCATGTTGCAATTGTGCCAATCGCTCACCCTTGCCGTCATACAAGGCCGCCGCCCGCAGCGGTGAATAGCTGTTGAGTTCGTTGAGCAGGCGTTCCGCGCTTTGCGGCGACTTCAAGGCGTCGGCCACCAGGCTCGGGTTGGACACCAGTCGGCCGATGGTCTGCAAGGCCTGGGGCGCCATGCTTTCCTGGGAGATGTAATACGCGGCGCTGATAAAGGTCAGGTTGGCGACCAGCAGGATGGTGATCAACAGCACGAGCAGGGCGGCCAGCAGTTTCTGGCCGACCGGAAGGTTTTCGAGACGCTGGCGCAATGGCATCAGGTTCATCGCTGAAAAGGAACAAGTGGCCAGCGTAGCCGCTGCTCAGTCGCTGGGCAATCCAAGGCTTTGAAGATGGGCAATCAGCCGCTGCTGTAATTGATTGAGGTGGGGCAGGTTCAACTGGTGCCGCGAGGCCACTTTGCAGACATGGCCCAGCAGATAGCTGATTTCGGTTCGGCGCTGGCTTGCGACGTCCTGGTGCATCGAGGAGTAATTGGCCGCGGTGGCATGGATCACCCGTTCGACTTCCTGTTGCAGGTCCTCGGCGGCTGCCGGCTGACCGCAGCGTTCCAGCAAGTCGGTCAGTTCGACGCAAAGGGTGGCGACTTCGCAATGGTGTTCCTGCAAGCCGCCGTTGCGGCAATCGTGCAGCACGGTCAGCGGATTGATCGCACAGTTGAGCGCCAGTTTGCGCCACAGCCTCGTGAGAATGTCGGTGCTCCATTCGTGAGGAATACCGGCGGCAGTCAAGTCGTCCAGCCAGATCGGCGCGACCGGATGACCGGCATCCCCCAGCCAGGTGTAGCCGTGACCGGCGAACACCACACGCCAGTCGCCATCGCGAAACGCGCCTTCGGTGCTTGAGGCGCATACACAACGCGCTTGGGGAGCCTGCGCGGCGACGGCGTCCTGGCTGCCGAGGCCGTTCTGCAACAGGATCAGTTCGGCATCAGGCGCCAGGCGCGGCGCCAGTTGCGCCACGGCCTTTTCGGCATCGTAGGCTTTGCACGCCACCAGCAGACGGTGGATCGGCTCGTTGCCGTGGGGTGTTTCACCGGGGATGTCATAGGTGCTGGCTTCGCCGTGTTCCACCAGCGTCAGCCCTCCGGCCGCCTGATAAGCCTGCAAGCGTTGCTCATCGCGCAGGATCAACCGGACCGGCACCCCGGCCCGCGCCAGGCGGGTGGCCCACAAGGTGCCGAGGCTGCCGGCGCCCAATACATGCCAGGTGGTGGACATCAGCTTTTTGCTCGGTTTGGCACAGGCATGTGAGGCTCGCAGTATCGGTTGGAAAAGACCCGTTATAATGAGCCCGATTTTAACCGCAAGCCAAGCGCGCGCCATCGCTATCGAGCGCGCCTTTTATTGGAGAGATTACATGCCGTCGTTCGACGTGGTATCCGAACTGGACAAACACGAAGTCACCAACGCGGTCGAGAACGCCGTCAAGGAACTCGATCGCCGTTATGACCTGAAAGGCAAGGGCACCTTTGAATTCAAGGAAAAGGACCTGACCGTCAACCTGACCGCCGAGGCTGACTTCCAGCTCGAGGCGATGATCGAGATCCTCAAGCTGGCCCTGGTCAAGCGCAAGATCGACGTGCAGTGCCTTGAAGTCAAGGATGCCTACGCGTCGGGCAAGCTGATGAAACAGGAAGCCGTCCTCAAGGAGGGCATCGACAAAGAGCTGGCGAAGAAAATCGTCGCTCACGTCAAGGACGCCAAGCTCAAGGTTCAGGCCGCCATTCAGGGCGAGCAAGTGCGCATCACCGGTAAGAAACGTGATGATTTGCAGGAGGCGATTGCAGCTCTGCGTGCCAAGACTTTCGATATGCCGCTGCAGTTCAACAACTTCCGCGACTGACCTAGCAATGCGGGAACCCTGTGGGAGCGAGCCTGCTCGCGAAAGCGGTGGGTCATTCATTGGTGATGTCGACTGATCTGCCCTCTTCGCGAGCAGGTCGGATCGCCGCACCGTCGCTCCCACCCGGATTGTGCTTAACCCAGGAGAAAGTAGATGGATTTGAATACCGAAGTGGACAACCTGGTCAAGGCATCCCAAGCCTGGATCCCGATGATCATGGAGTACGGCAGCCGCGTGCTGCTGGCAGTCATTACGCTGGCAGTCGGATGGTGGTTGATCAGCAAGGTGGCGCAAAAGCTTGGCGGCCTGCTGGCGTTGCGTAATGCCGACCTCGCGCTGCAAGGTTTCATCAGCAGTCTGGCGAACATTATTCTCAAGGTTTTGCTGGTAGTCAGCGTGGCATCAATGATCGGCGTGGAAACCACTTCGTTCGTGGCGGCCATTGGTGCGGCGGGTCTGGCCATCGGTCTGGCCTTGCAGGGCAGCCTGGCAAACTTTGCCGGCGGCGTGCTGATTCTGTTGTTCCGTCCGTTCCGCATTGGTGACTGGATCGAAGCCCAAGGCGTTGCCGGTACGGTCGACAGTATCCAGATTTTCCACACCGTACTGCGCACTGGCGATAACAAGACCATCATTGTGCCTAACGGCAACTTGTCGAACGGTATCATTACCAATACAAATCGTCAGCCAACCCGCAAAGTTGTATTTGATGTGGGCGTGGACTACGAAGCGGACTTGCAGAAGGCCCGTGAAGTGTTGCTGGATTTGGCCAAAGATGAACGCATCCTGGCAGAACCTGCACCACAAGCCGTTATTTCGACCCTGGGAGACAGTTCGATTACTGTTTCGCTGCGTGTTTGGGTGAAGACCGCGGATTACTGGGATGTGATGTTCATGTTCAATGAACAGTCCCGTGATCGTTTGAAAGCGGCGGGTATCGATATTCCGTTTCCACAGCGGGTTATTCGTGTGGTTCAGGAGACTGTGCCGCAATAACGTCTTCGTTGTCACTTGGAGGTTGTCAGTATTGTACTGTTAGGTTGCTATCGAACTGGCAACAATCAAAAGACGGTATGGAAACCAGGCACAAAAAAACGCTCACCTGATTCAGGTGAGCGTTTTTTTTTGTTGCCGTGCTGTGTAGCTGTCGAATTAGCGCTGAATTACAAGATGCTCAGCGGATATTCAATGATCAGACGGGTGTCAACTTTGTCGCTATCGTATGCGGAGTTTGCACGATAGACCGCGTTACGTACGCGGAAAGACAGGTCCTTGGCTGGGCCGCTTTGCAGAACATACTTGGTCTCGAAGTCCCATTCGTGTTCTTTGGACTCAGTGTCACCGGTGGTGATGTTGTCGCCACGGATGTAACGAGTCATGAAGCTCAAGCCAGGAACGCCGTAGCTCTTCATGTTCAGGTCATAGCGAGCCTGCCAGGAGCGCTCGTCTTGACCGTTAAAGTCGGAGTATTGAACGGAGTTGGAGAGGAAGATAGTACCGCCGCCGTCAACGCCGTAAACATAACCGGTGTCACCGGTCGAACGCTGGTGAGCCAAGGTGAATTTATGTGCGCCAAGGCTATAGGCCGCTGCGAGGGACCAGATGCGGTTGTCAACGTCACCGCTCAGCTCTTGACCCTGGCTCTTGGAGCGATAGCCGTTGAAGTCGAAGTTCAGGGACTGATCTTCGTTGATCGGCAGGGTGTAGTTGGCGTTGATGTATTGCTTCTTGAAATGGTCGTCAACATCGGAAGCAGCTACGCCGGCAACAAAATTGTCGGTGAACTGGTAGGTTGCACCGGCAATATCTGCGGCTTTCAGACCAAGGCTATCGCGCCCCATTTGGTTCTGCGCCCGCATCGCGGTGAAATGACCAGCACTCAATTCAAGGCCTTTGATTTCTTTGCTGGTGATCAAAGTACCGGTAGCAACTTCTGGCAGCAAACGGCTGTCGTCAGTAGAGAAGACAGGGCTGGCAACGTATTGGTTACCGTATTTCAGAACAGTGTCGGACAAGCGGAATTTAACTGCGCCGCCAGCGTTGGATTGGGTGTCTTCTGGCGTGCCATCACTGTCCTTGCCGAACATGCCGTTACCGGTGCGGCCTGGACCGCTGTCCAGTTTGATCATGCCATTGGCCAAGGCGTCTAAACCGAAACCAACAGTACCTTGGGTGAAGCCCGACTCATAAACAGCTTGGACGCCCAGGCCGGTTTCTTCGCGGTAGCCTGTGATACGTTGTTTATTTGCGGTGCTTTGGTTGTTGGAGGCACCGTTCTTGAAATCGCGGTTCATGTACAGCATGCGACTTTTGACATTCAGGCTCTGATCTTCAAAAAAGCCCTTGGATTCCTCTTGAGAAGACGCCATTGCGAACTGCGAGGTACTAGCCGAAACAGCCAGTGCGATCATGCTCCACTTCATCACGCGCATCGTGATTTGCTCCTTTGGTTTTTAGAAGAGTACTGCCGTCCCACCTGTTTTATTATCTGGGCGGCTCTTTCTTTTTGTGTCGGCGCAAACTTATATCACGCCGACCATGTTGGCGATACTTGCGTATCTAACCTTTCAGCTTCTTTACGACCCTGTCGCAAACAGCTTGGTAGATGTCGCAAATTTACTGCCTCGACGCAAGCGGATTGGCAACTTTAACGTTGTTTTCCAAGGCTTGTGCATCGCTAAAAAGAGTCCCTGGTGAAACGTTTGAATCTCCATTGGGCAACCCTGCCGCTATTTTTATTGGCCTTGAGGCTTCCACTTCCAGCGGAGGCTTCCAAAGCTATGTGGGTGTGAATGCAACAAGCGTGCACAAACCAGAATTCTGTAGCTGTTTTTTTCTGGAAACCTGCCTGTCGCTATAAAAACCTCATGAAACCGGGGGCTTCAAGCGTGTTTTTTGTACGCTTGACGCCGTGCATTGCATGGTGTTGCACCACTGAAACGGAAAGCGTGACAACGAAAAATGTTACCGGTTCACCCCTCGTTGAGTAATTCTCGGATGCTGACGCACTCAGCGTAGACGCACTGTGCGGTTTTGGTGCAAAAAATCTTAATCACTGTGCTGATATCAAACAGTGCGGTAACGGACTCATCTGGAACTTTTCATTGGTTATCAGTCATTTCAGCATTTTTGGCGTGGTCTGCGGTTCTGTAATGGTGCGCCGTGAGCAAAAAAGGGCCATTTAGGGGCGCTCGTGCGGCGTGAAGGCAGTGGCGTTCACGGGTATGCTGGCGTCCTGTCGCTTGGTGCGCAGCCTGTCAGGATGGGCGCTAAGCTGAAAATGATGACCTGGCGGGAGTGCGCGCGGTGTTCGCTTTAGATCCACGACTTCAACAAGACACGCTACCGATTGGCGATTTCCCGCTTTGCCGGTTGCTGTTATCCAATGATTCGAACTACCCCTGGTTCATCCTGGTGCCACGCCGTGAAGATATCAGTGAGATATTTCAGTTAGGTGTCGCAGATCAACAGCAGCTGTGGCAGGAAACGACCGCGCTGGCGGAACTGCTCAAGGATTCGTTCGACGCCGACAAGCTGAATGTCGCGGCGCTGGGTAATGTCGTCAGTCAGTTGCACATGCATGTCATTGTGCGCAAGCGTGAGGACGCCGCCTGGCCAGCCCCGGTCTGGGGCAAACACCCGGCCGTGCCTTACAGCGCAGCGCAAATTGCGGCCATTCGCGAGCGCCTGCGTCTGCTGTTAACCGAACATTTCACGTTTCTGGAGGGTTGAATCATGAGCCTGGAAGATCGCGTTACCGATCTGGAGAGCCAACTGGCGTTTCAGGATGACACCATCCAGTCATTGAGTGATGTGCTGGCAACGCAGCAGCGCGCCGTTGAACGCCTGCAATTGCAGATGGCTGCATTGCTCAAGCGCCAGGAAGAAATGGCCGGGCAGTTCGAAACCTTCGAGGAAGAAGCACCACCGCCTCATTATTGAAACCGCAGGCAATAAAAAACCGCGAACAGCTCAGCTGCTCGCGGTTTTTTTAGCCTTGAATCAGCGACGCGGCAATGCAGCGATCACATCTTCGGCTTGCAGCCCTTTGTCACGATTCATGACAGAGAACTCCACGCGCTGGCCTTCAACCAGAACACGGTGACCTTCGCCACGAATGGCCCGGAAATGCACGAAAATATCATCGCCGGAATCACGGGAAATAAAGCCGAAGCCTTTGGAGGTGTTGAACCACTTGACGGTGCCGGTATCGCGGTTGCTCATGTCGTAGCTTGGCGAGGCGGCGGCCGGCGAGGATTTGTAGAAGCTGATAGCCAGGTGCAGGAGAACGGCGATCAGTGCAGCCACCAGGCTGAACAGGACGGCAGGTTGACCGGCGATGACAGGCATCGGCGCGAGCAACGTCAGGGTTTGCAGGACGACGGCCAGGACCAGCAGGGCGCTGACCAGGTTTTGCAGTTGGTGACGAGGACCTTTGTTCCAGTAAGGGATAACCGGAGCGAGGGTCAGGTTAAGCAGGCCGAAAAAGGCCAGGTACAGCGCAGCGGGTTGTTGCAGGTAAGGAGCAGCTTCGGGTTGCAGGCTAGGGATGAAGGACAGCAGCAAAGCTGCTGCGCCCATTAGCAGGTGGACGATTTTCAACATTTTGATTAACTCACGTTAAGACGGATCACAAGGAAGAGCTGATGGAGCACGGTTCGCTTCAGAACAATAAGAGGCGTTGGACACGTACCCGGTACCAGCCTATGCGCAGCCCCCGAAAAATAGGCGGTCGCGACACACGGTCTATTTAACAGCAAAGCCTGCAGCTACTCAAATCAGGCAGTCCAGCGGTGCTTCGCGGGGCGATTTGTCGCAGGTTATTGTGCAATCCCGGGCGGCGAGGGGGTGGCAGGCTTGCTAGAGTGGTCCTGCACCTGTTGGATGAACTCATCACCTTTAGGGGAAAAACATGGCAATCGATATCGGTATCAGTGAAGAGGACCGCAAGTCCATCGTTGACGGGCTTTCGCGTCTGCTGTCGGACACTTATGTGCTGTATTTGAAAACTCATAACTTTCATTGGAACGTCACCGGTCCCATGTTTCGGACCCTGCACCTGATGTTCGAGGAGCAATACAACGAGTTGGCCCTGGCCGTCGATTCGATTGCCGAGCGCATTCGCGCCCTCGGGTTTCCTGCCCCCGGCGCCTATTCGATTTATGAGCGGCTGTCTTCTATTAAAGAAGAAGCCGGTGTGCCGAGCGCTGAAGACATGATCAAGCAGCTTGTCGATGGGCAAGAGGCGGTCACCCGTACCGCCCGCGGAATCTTTCCGCTGCTGGAAAAAGTCAGCGACGAGCCGACGGCTGACCTGCTGACCCAGCGCATGCAAGTCCACGAAAAAACCGCATGGATGCTGCGGTCTCTGCTGGATCAGTAATATCGTCACTACGCGAATGACGCCCGTCGGGTGTTATTCGCGGTCTTTTGCCTTCTTCAAATCGCTTTTAAGCTCGTTAAAAATCGTCTGGCGGCGTAGGAAAATAGCCGGCCTAGGACGCTCTCCATGATCGCCCTTCAGTTGTTGGCTTATCCTACGTCGATGGTCATAAAGTCATCTGGATATACCTTTGCGCCTGCGCTTTTATAGGGCCACGGAGAGTGCTCTTACAGAAGGCAAGGATGACAAAGGAGTGTCAACGATATGGATTACGAAGACAGGCGAAGCGAGGGGAGGGTCAGTCCGGTCAAGGAGATAAGGATTGATCCATTTGTCAGCGAATTTGATATGGGGCTGGCCCGGCCTTTATCCCGGTCGGTGCGGTTGAACGGCTTTGCCACCTGCTTGCGGCTTGAGCAGGTGTACTGGGATATTCTGGGCGATATGGCCAAGGTCAATTGTTGTACGGTCAGTGCGCTGCTGTCCCATGTGGATCGCGAAGTGCACTTGCGTCATGGCGGGGTCAAGAACTTTACCGGGCTGGTGCGGGTTGTCTGCGTCGTGCACAGCCTGAAAGAAGGGGGCAGCGTCGCAATGCCCTAGCCATGCAGGTGATCGGACAGAGTGTCAGTCTGTGCAGTCTTACGGCTGCACAGGCTGCATTTAATGGATATAATCCCGCTCTTTGCCGCAAAACCCAGCGTGCGCGGTAGCAAT
Source organism: Pseudomonas sp. FSL W5-0299 (assembly GCF_005930655.1). NCBI lineage: Bacteria > Pseudomonadati > Pseudomonadota > Gammaproteobacteria > Pseudomonadales > Pseudomonadaceae > Pseudomonas > Pseudomonas sp. FSL W5-0299. The sequence continues at coordinate 113,796 of NZ_RXHX01000011.1, read as the reverse complement.
CTGATCGCCGAGACAACCCCCATGCCGATGTACGACTATCAATGTGCTTCCTGTGGTCATCAGTTGGAAGCCATTCAAAAGATCAGCGCAGCACCGCTGGTCGACTGCCCTGCCTGCCAGGCGCCAGAGCTTAAAAAGATGCTGTCCATGCCGGGCTTCCGCCTGAGCGGCACCGGCTGGTACGAAACCGATTTCAAGACCGGTTCCAAGAAGAATCTGGCCGGCGGCGACAAAGCTGACTAAGGTCTGGAACCTGAGTTGAACGACACGCGCGAGCTCTTGCAACACCTGCAAGGCCTCCAACCGAATTTCGATTACGAGAAGTGAAACCACTACCATGATGCGCAGCCATTATTGCGGCCAACTGAACGAAGCCCTGGAAGGCCAGGAAATTACCCTTTGCGGATGGGTGCACCGTCGCCGTGACCACGGTGGGGTGATTTTCCTCGATATTCGTGATCGTGATGGTCTGGCCCAGGTGGTGTTCGACCCGGACCGCGCCGAGAGCTTCGCCGCCGCCGATCGCGTGCGCAGCGAATACGTCGTGAAGATCACCGGCAAGGTTCGCCTGCGTCCGGCAGGTGCCACCAACGCCAACATGGCGTCGGGCATGATCGAAGTGCTGGGCTATGAACTGGAAGTGCTGAACGAGTCGGAAACCCCGCCGTTCCCGCTGAACGAGTTCTCCGATGTCGGTGAAGAAACCCGCCTGCGCTATCGCTTCCTCGACCTGCGTCGCCCGGAAATGCTCGAGAAGCTGCGTCTGCGTTCGCGCATGACCACCAGCATCCGTCGCTTCCTCGACGAAAACGGCTTCCTCGACGTCGAGACGCCGATCCTGACCCGTGCCACGCCAGAAGGCGCTCGCGACTACCTGGTGCCGAGCCGTACCCACGCCGGTAGCTTCTTCGCCTTGCCGCAATCGCCGCAGCTGTTCAAACAACTGTTGATGGTCGCCGGCTTCGACCGTTACTACCAGATTGCCAAGTGCTTCCGCGACGAAGACCTGCGCGCCGACCGTCAGCCGGAATTCACCCAGATCGACATCGAGACCAGCTTCCTCGATGAAAAAGAGATCATGGCCATCACCGAACAAATGATCCGCAACCTGTTCAAGGAAGTGCTGGACCTGGAGTTCGGCGACTTCCCGCACATGACCTTCGAAGAAGCCATGCGTCGTTACGGTTCCGACAAGCCTGACCTGCGCAACCCGCTGGAACTGGTTGACGTTGAAGACCAGCTGAAAGACGTCGACTTCAAGGTGTTCAGCGGCCCGGCCAACGACCCGAAGTGCCGTATTGCCGCCCTGCGCGTTCCAGGCGCTGCGAGCATGCCGCGCAAGCAGATCGACGACTACACCAAGTTCGTCGGCATCTACGGTGCCAAGGGCCTGGCGTACATCAAGGTCAACGAGCGCGCCAAAGGTGTTGAAGGCCTGCAGTCGCCAATCGTCAAGAACATCCCTGAAGCCAACCTCAACGTGATCCTCGATCGTGTTGGCGCGGTCGATGGCGACATCGTGTTCTTCGGCGCCGACAAAGCCAAGATCGTCAGCGAAGCCCTGGGCGCGCTGCGGATCAAGGTCGGCAACGACCTGGACCTGCTGACCTGCAAGTGGGCGCCGATGTGGGTTGTCGACTTCCCGATGTTCGAAGAGAACGACGACGGCAGCTTCACCGCGTTGCACCACCCGTTCACCGCGCCGAAGTGCACCCCGGAAGAACTGGAAGCCAACCCGGCGATCGCTCTGTCCCGTGCCTACGACATGGTTCTGAACGGCACCGAGCTGGGTGGCGGTTCGATCCGTATCCACCGCAAGGAAATGCAGCAGACCGTGTTCCGCCTGTTGGGTATCAATGAAGCGGAACAGGAAGAGAAGTTCGGCTTCCTGCTCGATGCCCTGAAATACGGCGCGCCGCCGCACGGTGGCCTGGCTTTCGGCCTGGACCGTCTGGTCATGTTGATGACCGGCGCCCAGTCGATTCGTGAAGTGATCGCTTTCCCGAAAACCCAGAGCGCGGCTGACGTCATGACTCAGGCACCGGGTGCTGTAGATGCCAAGGCATTGCGCGAACTGCACATTCGTCTGCGCGAAACACCAAAGGCTGAGTAAAGCTGACCGCAAAGGCGCATCCTTCCGGGATGCGCCTTTTCTTTAGGTCGAGATTTTTTGTTGCTGGCCGACACAACGTGCGCGGCGGGCGATGTTTCAAAGAGAAATTCGGAGCGAGATATGGCGGGTCATTCCAAGTGGGCGAACATCAAGCACCGCAAAGAACGTCAGGATGCCAAGAAGGGCAAGATTTTCACCAAGTGGATTCGTGAGCTGACCGTTGCGGCCCGTCAGGGCGGCGGTGATCCGGGTTCCAACCCGCGCCTGCGCCTGGCGCTGGACAAGGCGCTTGGTGCGAACATGAGTCGCGACATCATTGATCGCGCAGTCGCCCGCGGTGCCGGTGCAGCCGATACCGACGACATGGTCGAACTGACCTACGAAGGCTACGGCCCGGGTGGCGTGGCGGTGATGGTCGAGTGCATGACCGATAACCGTAACCGCACCGCAGCTGCTGTTCGCCATGCGTTCAGCAAGTGCGGTGGCAACCTGGGGACTGACGGTTCGGTGGCTTATCTGTTTGAGCGCAAGGGGCAGATTTCCTTCGCGCCAGGTGTCGATGAAGACGCGCTGATGGAAGCGGCCATGGAAGCTGACGCCGATGACGTGGTCACCCATGAAGACGGTTCGATTGACGTGTTCACCTCGTTCGCCGGCTTCTACTCCGTGCGTAACGCGCTGGAAGCGGCAGGTTTCAAAGGTGATGATGCGGAAATCGTGATGCTGCCGACCACCAGCGCTGAACTGGACCTGGAAGGCGCCGAGAAGGTGCTCAAGCTGATCGACATGCTTGAAGACCTGGATGACGTGCAGAACGTCTACTCCAACGCGGATATTCCAGAGTCGGTGGCCGCACAGCTGGGTTGATTGATCTGCAATACTCTTGAAGCCGGAAGTGCAGGCGGTGATGTTTTACCGCCAGGCATGTCCGGCTTCTGCCTTTACGCCGAGCAAGCAATTGCCGGCAGGCATCATTTTTGAGCTGCAGGCGTTATGACTTTAATTCTTGGTATCGACCCCGGTTCGCGCATCACCGGTTATGGCGTGGTACGCGATACCGGGCGTGGTTGCGTGTATGTGGCGTCGGGCTGCATTCGCACCGGGTCCGGCGAACTGCATGAGCGTCTGCAAATCGTTTATCGCGGTGTGCGTGAAGTCATCCAGACCTACGGCCCGGTGACCATGGGCATCGAAAAAGTCTTTATGGCGCGCAATGCCGACTCTGCCCTCAAGCTTGGTCAGGCCCGGGGCGCAGCGATCGTGGCGGGTGCCGAAGAAAGCCTGGAAATCGCTGAGTACACCGCAACCCAGGTCAAACAAGCAGTGACCGGCACCGGTGCCGCCAATAAAGAGCAAGTGCAGATGATGGTCATGCACATGCTGAAATTGACCAGCAAGCCGCAAATCGATGCTTCGGATGCCCTGGCCATTGCCATTTGCCACGCGCATACCCGTTCCAGCCTGTTGCCCCATGGCCTGGGAACGGCACGCAGTCGTGGCGGGCGCCTGCGTCTCTGATAGCATCAGCAATCATTTTTAGCGAATGAGGGTTTTGCGCCTGTGTTGTCGGCGCAAACCCCTTGTTCTGTCAGTCGCCAGTCATTGATCTGGCCAACGCTCAAGGATCTGAAACGTGATTGGACGCTTGCGCGGCACACTGGCTGAGAAACAGCCGCCGCACCTGATTCTGGATGTAAACGGTCTGGGGTATGAGCTGGAAGTGCCCATGACCACGCTCTATCGCTTGCCGTCGGTCGGTGAACCACTGACCTTGCACACCCATTTGGTCGTACGTGAAGACGCGCAGTTACTCTATGGCTTCTTCGGCAAGCGTGAGCGAGACTTTTTTCGCGAGTTGATCCGTCTCAATGGTGTGGGGCCGAAATTGGCCCTGGCATTGATGTCGAGCCTGGAAGTGGATGAACTGGTCCGTTGCGTGCAATCCCAGGACACCTCGGCGCTGACCAAGGTGCCGGGCGTGGGCAAAAAGACGGCCGAGCGTTTACTGGTGGAACTCAAGGACCGCTTCAAGGCTTGGGAAACCGTGCCGGCGATGTTCGCCTTGGTGCCGAACCAGCCGGGCGGGCCTGATGTGGCGCCGGTTGCCACCGCCGAAAATGACGCGGTCAGCGCGCTGATATCCCTGGGCTACAAGCCGCAGGAAGCCAGCAAGGCGATTTCCGCGATCAAGGAGAAAGGTTTGAGCAGTGAAGACATGATTCGTCGTGCCCTGAAGGGAATGATCTAAGTGATTGAAGCTGATCGTCTGATTGCCGCCACGCCCGGCCCTCGCGACCGCGAGGAAGTCCAGGACCGGGCGATTCGCCCCGTCAGCCTGGCCGAGTACATTGGCCAGCCGACCGTTCGCGAGCAAATGGAGTTGTTCATCCAGGCCGCACGCGGGCGTAACGAGTCCCTGGACCACACGCTGATTTTCGGCCCGCCGGGTCTGGGTAAAACCACCCTGGCCAACATCATCGCCCAGGAAATGGGCGTGTCGATCAAGAGCACTTCGGGCCCGGTGCTTGAGCGCCCGGGTGATCTGGCGGCGCTGTTGACCAACCTTGAACCCCACGACGTGCTGTTTATCGATGAAATCCATCGGCTCTCACCGATCGTCGAGGAAGTGCTGTACCCGGCCATGGAAGATTTCCAGCTCGACATCATGATTGGTGAAGGGCCGGCTGCGCGCTCGATCAAACTGGATCTGCCGCCGTTCACCCTGGTGGGGGCGACGACGCGGGCCGGCATGCTGACCAACCCGTTACGCGACCGCTTTGGCATCGTCCAGCGCCTGGAGTTCTACAACACCGCCGACCTGGCGACGATTGTCAGTCGTTCGGCGAACATCCTCGGCTTGCCGCTGGACCCGGAGGGCGCCTTTGAGATCGCCCGTCGTGCCCGTGGCACGCCGCGGATCGCCAACCGTTTGTTGCGCAGGGTTCGGGATTTCGCCGAAGTGCGTGCCAAGGGCCACATCACCAAACCGATCGCCGACCTGGCCTTGAACCTGCTGGACGTCGACGAGCGTGGCTTCGATCACCAGGACCGGCGCCTGCTGTTGACCATGATCGAGAAGTTCGACGGTGGGCCGGTGGGTGTGGACAGTCTGGCCGCGGCGATCAGCGAAGAGCGTCACACCATTGAAGACGTGCTGGAGCCATATTTGATCCAGCAGGGCTACATCATGCGCACGCCGCGGGGGCGAGTGGTCACTCGGCACGCGTATCTGCACTTCGGTTTAAACATTCCGTCACGATTGGGCGAGATGCCCGTTGTAGACGAGTTCCTCGATGCGGTAGACGATTAATCACCTTTCGGGCCGATTTATTCGGGATTTGCGCGGTCCTAGGACCGTGCTTTTGCCAGAAAGCCGCGAATCAATGAAAAACAGTTGCCTGGCCGGATTGGCAACCTGAGGAGTAAGCACTAGAGTATGCGCGCGCAAAACGGGCTTGAGCCTTTCGCACTTCGTTGTCGCGTTTATTACGAGGACACCGATGCGGGCGGCATCGTGTATTACGTCAATTACCTCAAGTTTATGGAACGGGCTCGAACCGAGCGGCTCCGGGATCTGGGCTTTGCCCAGTCCCAGCTGGCAGGAGAGGACCTGTTGTTTGTCGTGCATTCCAGCGAAGCGCGTTATCACGCGCCGGCGCGACTGGACGACGAACTTCTGGTAAGCGCTGAAGTAATCGAATTGAACCGTGTCAGCCTGCGCTTCAAACAGCAGGTCAGGCGAGCCACGGATAATGCGCTGCTCTGCGAAGGGCAGTTTCTGGTGGCCTGTGTGCGCACTGAAAGTTTAAAACCCCGGGCCATTCCCGAAGCTCTACGTGCGGCCTTTGCCGACGTGAGCGGCGCGGGTACACACTCAAAGCAGGAGATAAAGCGTGGAAGCTAACGTCGTCGACCATTCCTCCATGTGGAGCCTGGTCAGCAATGCCAGTATCGTGGTGCAACTGGTAATGCTGATCCTGGTAGCCGCATCGGTGACCTCATGGATCATGATCTTTCAGCGCAGCAACCTGCTGCGCGCTGGTCGACGTGCCCTGGAGAGCTTTGAAGAGCGCTTCTGGTCCGGCATCGACCTGTCCAAACTCTACCGTCAGGCCGGTAGCAACCCGGACCCGGATTCGGGCGTCGAGCAGATCTTCCGTGCCGGTTTCAAGGAATTCTCCCGTCTGCGTCAGCAGCCAGGCGTTGACCCGGAAGCGGTCATGGAAGGCGTGGCCCGTGCCATGCGCGTCGCCATTTCCCGCGAAGAAGAAAAGCTCGAACAGAGCCTGCCGTTCCTCGCTACCGTCGGTTCCGTCAGCCCGTACATCGGTCTGTTCGGTACGGTCTGGGGGATCATGAACTCCTTCCGTGGCCTGGCCACTGCCCAGCAAGCGACCCTGGCCACCGTGGCTCCGGGTATCGCCGAAGCACTGATTGCTACCGCGATCGGCCTGTTCGCAGCCATCCCGGCCGTTATCGCTTACAACCGTTTCGCTGCTCGCAGTGAAACCCTGCTGGGCCGTTACTACACCTTCGCCGATGAATTCCAGGCGATCCTGCACCGCAAAGTGCACACCAGCGAAGAATAAGCAGGTAATTTCCAATGGCTTTAATCGCTCGAGCTCGCAAAAAGCGCAAGCCGGTTGCCGAGATGAACGTGGTGCCTTACATCGACGTGATGCTGGTGCTGCTGGTCATCTTCATGGTGACCGCTCCGATGCTCAATCAGGGCGTGAAAGTTGATCTGCCCAAGGTTTCCAGCGAAGCCTTGCCGCAGGACAACAACACCCAGGTCCTGACCATTTCGATCAAGGCTGACAAGACCTACTACTGGAACCTTGGCAGCGAAGTCGACACTGAAAAGCAACAGGACAAGGCCATGACCTTGCCGCAGATGACTGACGCGGTTACCAAGATCATTCGCGCCGGTACTGAAGGCGGCAAGCGCACCCAGGTGTTCATCCGCGGTGACAAGACCGTCGATTACGGTTCCGTGATGGGCGCCATGGGCGGGTTGCAGAAAGCCGGGGTCGGTAATGTTGGCTTGATTACCGAGGCACCCTGATGCAGCAAATGCGAGAGCCGTCCGCCTCGGAAAGCTACTTCTGGCCTAGTGTCCTGGCGATTGTCTTGCACGTGCTGGTGTTCGGCATGCTGTTCGTCAGTTTCGCCTTCACACCGGAGTTGCCGCCGGCCAAGCCGATTGTCCAGGCGACCTTGTACCAACTGAAATCGAAAAGTCAGGCGACCACCCAGACCAATCAGAAGATTGCGGGTGAGGCGAAGAAATCCGCCGCGCGTCAGACCGAAGTCGAACAGATGGAACAGAAAAAGATCGAACAGGAAGCGATCAAGGCCGCGGAACAAAAGAAGGAAGATGCGGCTCAAAAAGCCGAAGAATCCAAGAAGGCCGACGAGACCAAGAAAGCGGAAGAGGCAAAAAAGGCTGATGAAGCCAAGAAAGCCGATGAAGCGAAGAAGACCGCCGAAGCCAAAAAGGCCGAAGAGAAACAATTGGCTGATATAGCCAAGAAGAAATCTGAAGAAGAAGCCAAGAAAGCGGCTGAAGAAGAGGCCAAGAAAGCGGCCGCTGAAGAAGCCAAGAAAAAGATTGTCGAAGACGCGAAGAAGAAAGCCGCGGAAGACGCCAAGAAGAAATCCGAAGCTGAAGAGGCGAAGAAGAAAGTCGCCGAAGACGCGAAGAAGAAAGCTGCTGCCGATGCTGCGAAGAAAAAATCGCAGGAAGCGGCGCGTAAATCCGTCGATGAGAAAAAAGCTCAGGCCCTGGCCGATCTGCTTTCCGACACGACGGAGCGTCAGCAGGCCTTGGCGGATGAAACGGGTGATGAAGTCGCGGGTAACTTCGACGATTTGATTCGCTCGCGTGCTTCCGAAGGTTGGGCGCAGCCACCGTCGGCCCGCAAGGGCATGAAAGTGATTCTGCAAATCAACATGCTGCCTGATGGAACAATCTCCGGCGTATCGGTTGCCAAGTCCAGCGGTGATGTACCGTTCGACAGTTCAGCGGTAGCGGCGGTAAAAAATATTGGTCGATTGACCGAAATGCAGGGTCTGAAGCCAGCTGATTTCGCACCCTATCGTTCATTCAAGATGACATTCACACCTGAGGATCTAGCCTTGTGAGAAACCTTCTTCGAGGACTGCTTGTCGTCATGTTCTGCTTTGCAGGACTGGCCACCGCAGATGAAAAAAATATCCTGGTCAGCAGTGGTAGCTCCCAGGCAACTCCAATTGCCGTAGTGCCATTCGGTTTCCAGGGCGGCACCGTGCTGCCGGATGACATGGCCGAAATCATCGGCAACGACCTGCGCAACTCGGGTTACTACGCGCCGATTCCAAAGCAGAACATGATCAGCCAGCCGAGCCAGGCCAGCGAAATCATTTTCCGTGACTGGAAGGCGATCAACGCTCAGTACATTATGGTCGGCAGCATCGTTCCAGCGGGCGGTCGCCTGCAGGTTCAATACGCTCTGTTCAACGTCGCCACCGAACAGCAAGTGCTGACCGGCAGCGTGTCGGGCAGCGTCGATCAACTGCGTGACATGGCGCACTACATCGCCGATCAGTCGTTCGAAAAACTCACCGGTATCAAAGGTGCGTTCTCGACACGCCTGCTGTACGTGACGGCCGAACGTTTCTCCGAGAAGAACACGCGCTACACGCTGCAACGCTCGGACTATGACGGTGCCCGCGCCGTGACTCTGCTGCAATCGCGCGAGCCGATCCTGTCGCCGCGTTTCGCACCGGACGGCAAGCGCATCGCTTACGTTTCGTTCGAGCAGAAGCGTCCGCGTATCTTCATGCAGAACATCGACACCGGTCGCCGTGAGCAGATCACCAACTTCGAAGGCCTCAATGGCGCGCCTGCCTGGTCGCCGGATGGCAATCGCCTGGCATTCGTACTCTCGAAAGACGGTAACCCGGACATCTACGTGATGAACCTGGGCTCGCGTCAGATCTCTCGCGTCACCAATGGTCCCGGCATCAACACCGAACCGTTCTGGGGCAAGGATGGTTCGACCATCTACTTCACCTCCGACCGTGGCGGCAAGCCACAGATCTACAAAACCAGCGTCGGTGGTGGCGGTGCGGAACGCGTGACCTTTATTGGTAACTACAACGCCAACCCTAAACTTTCGGCTGATGAAAAGACCCTGGTGATGATTCACCGCCAGGATGGCTTCACTAATTTCAAGGTGGCGGCCCAGGATTTGCAGCGCGGTAGTGTAAAGATCCTCACTGATAGCACTCTGGACGAGTCGCCTACTGTTGCGCCCAACGGCACCATGGTAATCTACGCCACCCGCCAGCAGGGCCGGGGAGTCTTGATGCTCGTGTCCATTAATGGACGCGTAAGGCTCCCGCTTCCTACCGCACAAGGCGAAGTCAGAGAACCTTCCTGGTCCCCTTACCTGAACTGACGCGGCGCTACACGTTTTACTTAACACACTGGGGTTCATTAGGAGTTTCACGATGGAAATGCTGAAGTTTGGTAAATTTGCTGCGCTGGCTCTGGCCATGGCTGTAGCTGTAGGTTGCTCGTCCAAAGGCGGCGACAATGCCGGTGAAGGCGCTGTTGATCCAAACGCTGGTTACGGCGCTAACACTGGTGCCGTTGATGGCTCCCTGAGCGAAGAAGCTGCTCTGCGCGCAATCACTACCTTCTACTTCGAATACGACAGCTCGGACCTGAAGCCAGAAGCCATGCGCGCTCTGGACGTTCACGCCAAAGACCTGAAAGCAAACGGCGCTCGCGTTGTTCTGGAAGGCAACACCGACGAACGTGGTACTCGTGAGTACAACATGGCACTGGGCGAGCGTCGTGCGAAAGCCGTTCAGCGTTACCTGGTACTGCAAGGTGTTTCCCCAGCTCAGCTGGAACTGGTTTCCTACGGCGAAGAGCGTCCAGTTGCTACCGGCAACGACGAGCAGTCCTGGGCTCAAAACCGTCGCGTCGAACTGCGTAAGTAATTCGTCATGCGAACGTGCCGTCGTGCTGTAACTGTTTTGGCTCTCAGCCTCGCACCGCTTGCGGTGTGGGCTGCGGTTCCTGTGGTCGATAACGACTCCGGCTATAACAATAGCGGGAGTAGCAATCCGCCTGCGGGTTACGGTACGAACGGCGCCTATGCCGGGGGAGGGGTTTCGACCCCTGTCTCGGCACAGGGCGAGCTGTTCAACCAATTGCAATCCATGCAGGAGCAGATTTCACGCCAACAGGGTGTGATCGAAGTTCTGCAGAATGATGTAGCGCGCATGAAGCAAGAGAGCCTGGAGCGATATCAGGATCTTGATCGGCGCATAGGAACCGGCGTTGCACCAGCCGCGACTCCTGATAATTCTTCCACCGGTGGCAGTTTGAATGCCCCCGGTGCCGCCGCTGGCGCAGGTGCAGGAGCGGCCGCCGCTCAAGCACCTGCTGCGGGTAGCGAACCGGCTGATCCGGCGAAGGAAAAACTGTATTACGATGCAGCCTTCGACCTGATCAAAGCCAAGGACTTCGACAAGGCCAGTCAGGCTTTTGCCGCATTCCTGCGCAAGTACCCGAACAGCCAGTACGCGGGCAATGCCCAATACTGGTTGGGCGAAGTCAATTTGGCCAAAGGCGATCTGCAAGGTGCAGGTCAGGCATTTGCCAAGGTTTCGCAGCTATACCCCAAGCACCCCAAAGTGCCTGATTCGCTGTACAAGCTGGCTGATGTAGAACGCCGCCTCGGTCACACCGACAAGGTCAAAGGCATTCTGCAACAGGTTGTGTCCCAGTATCCGGGCACTTCCGCTGCGCAGCTGGCCCAGCGTGATCTGCAAAAAATGTAAGGGCTGCTTGACCCGTTTTGAAGAAACCCGCGCCTATCGCGGGTTTTTTCGTTAGAATTCACGCCCTTTTTCTGAAACACGCTTTTTGGGATCTGCGCGTTGGCGGGGTTCCTTGAAGTGCCTGACGGAGGCGGACAGCCTGTTTAGCTGTTATGCCCGTGGCGACTATGCAAGACACATTGAGAATCACCGAAGTTTTCTACTCGTTGCAGGGTGAAACGCGGACTGCCGGGCTGCCCACAGTTTTTGTGCGCCTGACCGGTTGCCCATTGCGTTGCCAATACTGTGACAGCGCCTACGCGTTCACCGGCGGCACCATTCGCCCCCTCGACGACATCCTCGAGCAAGTGGCCGGTTTCCGTCCGCGTTACGTCTGTGTCACCGGTGGCGAGCCGCTGGCGCAACCCAATGCCATCCCATTGCTCAAGCAGTTGTGTGACGCCGGTTACGAAGTGTCGCTGGAGACCAGCGGCGCGCTCGACATCTCGGCGGTCGATCCACGGGTCAGTCGCGTTGTCGACCTGAAAACCCCAGGGTCGAAAGAAGCACACCGCAACCGCTACGAAAACATCGAACTGCTCACGCCCAATGACCAGGTGAAGTTTGTCATCTGCTCGCGGGAAGACTACGACTGGGCGGTGTCCAAGCTGATTCAGTACGGCCTGGACACGCGTGCGGGCGAAGTGCTGTTTTCGCCAAGCCACCATGACCTGAATGCGCGGGATCTGGCTGACTGGGTGGTGGCGGACAACCTGCCAGTGCGTTTGCAATTGCAGCTGCATAAATATCTTTGGAATGACGAGCCGGGGCGCTGAGATGACTGAACAACTGAACACTGCTGAAAAACGTGCGGTCATCCTGCTGTCCGGCGGTCTCGACTCCGCGACGGTCGTGGCCATGGCCCGCGCTGAAGGCTACAGCTGCTACACCATGAGCTTCGACTACGGTCAGCGGTCACAAGCAGAGTTGTACGCCGCAGAACGAGTTGCCCGCGACCTGGGCGTGGTCGAGCACAAGGTGATCGGCCTCAATTTGAACGGTATGGGCGGCTCGGCACTGACCGACAGCAGCATCGACATTCCTGAAGAGCTGGGGGAAGGCATTCCAGTCACTTATGTGCCGGCGCGCAATACGGTGTTTCTGTCTCTGGCGCTGGGTTGGGCTGAAGTGCTCGGCGCGCGCGACATCTTCATCGGCGTGAACGCGGTGGATTATTCCGGTTACCCGGACTGCCGTCCCGAATTCATCGAGTCCTTCGAGCGCATGGCCAATCTGGCGACAAAGGCCGGTGTAGAGGGCAATGGCTTCCGCATCCAGGCGCCACTGCAGAACCTCAGCAAGGCACAGATCGTCCAGGCAGGCGTGAAGCTGGGGGTCGATTACGGGCTGACCGTTTCCTGCTATCAGGCGGACGATAATGGTCGTGCGTGCGGTAAATGCGACAGCTGCCGACTGCGTGCAGAAGGCTTTGCAGCGGCCGGCGTGAGCGACCCAACACCTTATTTTTGATTTATTTCAAATTAGGTGTTGAATAGTCCTTAAAAATCAGTATTATACGCGCCACCACACAGCGGGTCGTTAGCTCAGTTGGTAGAGCAGTTGGCTTTTAACCAATTGGTCGTAGGTTCGAATCCCACACGACCCACCATTTTTATAGCAGTTTTAAAAGTCTGGAAGGCCCACGCAAGTGAGGATTTCCGGATTTTTTTTTGTCCGCGATTTGACCTCGGCTCAACGCGGGGTTGCACCGCGTGACGCAGGTCAGAATCATCTTTTGCATCCACGGGATATTCTGTAGCCTTGCGCAGCCTCAACGATGTCCGTGCCTGATGATACTCACTCTCCCGGCGGTACCCTGAAGGGTCCGGAGCCGGGTGTATACTCGACTTTCGCGCGAAAGCGCCTGCAGGTCTTGCGAACATGACGCAAATTTCCGAACGCCTTCTGGTTCAAGCCCACCTCGACGCCAAGCAGCCCAAGCCGCTGACCGTTGAGGAGGAAGCTTTTTACCGTGCCGCCATCGCTGCCGAGCTCAAGGCTCAGGACGCGGTGCTGGTTGCTCACTTCTATTGCGATCCGGTGATTCAGGCCCTGGCCGAAGAAACCGGTGGTTGCGTCTCCGACTCACTGGAGATGGCGCGCTTCGGCAGTGCTCACCCGGCCAAGACTGTGCTGGTCGCCGGTGTGAAGTTCATGGGCGAAACCGCGAAAATCCTCAATCCTGAAAAACGCATTCTCATGCCAACCCTGGAAGCGACCTGCTCGCTGGACCTGGGTTGCCCGGTGGATGAGTTCTCGGCGTTCTGCGATCAGCATCCGGAACGCACGGTGGTGGTGTATGCCAACACCTCGGCGGCGGTCAAAGCCCGGGCGGATTGGGTGGTAACGTCCAGCTGCGCGCTGGAGATCGTCGAAAGCCTGATGGATAACGGCGAAACCATCATCTGGGGCCCGGACAAGCATCTGGGCACTTATATCCAGCGCCAGACCGGTGCGGACATGCTGCTGTGGGACGGTGCCTGCATCGTTCACGAAGAGTTCAAGTCCAAGCAGCTCGAAGACATGAAGGCGCTGTACCCGGACGCCGCGATTCTGGTGCACCCGGAGTCGCCGACCTCGGTGATCGAGCTGGCGGACGCCGTCGGTTCCACCAGTCAGTTGATTGCGGCGGCACAGAGCCTGCCGAACAAGACCCTGATCGTCGCCACCGATCGCGGCATCTTCTACAAGATGCAGCAGCTGTGCCCGGACAAGGTCTTCATCGAAGCCCCAACGGCTGGTAACGGCGCAGCGTGCCGCAGTTGCGCACATTGCCCGTGGATGGCGATGAACACCCTTGAGCGCACGCTGAAGTGCTTGAAGGAGGGGACGAACGAGATCTTTGTGGATCCGGCGTTGATTCCGCAGGCGATTCGGCCGTTGAAGCGGATGCTCGACTTCACCCAGGCTGCTCGGATGAAACTGGCCGGTAACGCTTAAGTACGCGCAAAAACTGTGGGATAAAAACTGTGGGAGCGAGCCTGCTCGCGATGGCGGTCCGTCAGTCACATGTATGTTGACTGAGGCACCGCCATCGCGAGCAGGCTCGCTCCCACAGTGGTTTTTGCTTCCCGCAGCTACTTGTTCTTCTTCGGAATGCGCACGAGCTGCGTGTTCGAGTACATGTCATGCCAGCTGCGTTTCTGTTTATCGAACAGCGACCAGAAGAACCCAAGGCCAACGCACAACAGCGATGCGATCGACACGACAAACCGCAGCAGCGCCTGCCACAGGCTGATGGACGAACCATCCGCGTTCTGCACGCGAATGCACCACACCTGCATACCCAGCGTCTGACCGGACCAGGTCCAGAACTTGGCAAAAAAACCAAACAACACAAACAGCAACACCGTCGATAGCAGCGGATCACCGTCCAGCGCGCCGGATTCGGTCAATGTGCGCATTTTGTCTTCGCCGATGATCGCCATCTGGATCATCTTGTAAATGCCGCTGGTGACGATCAGCAGGGCGGTGCACAAGAGGAAGTCATAGAACATCGCTGCCAGGCGACGGCCCAGGGTGGCGGCGGGAAAGTCGCCCTGGGGGTTGAGCAGGTGTTTCGACATGACAGCCTCTGGACGGAAAAAAAGCTATTTTACGGATTTACGCGCACAAAAAAGCCCCTGATGTCAGCATCAGGGGCTTTTTCGTTACAGAAGATTAGGCTTCTGCTTGTACTTCGTCAGCCTGCATGCCTTTCTGGCCTTGCACAGCAACGAAAGTCACTTTCTGGCCTTCTTTCAGGCTTTTGAAGCCGTTGCCCTGAATAGCGCGGAAATGCACGAACAGATCCGGACCGCTTTCTGGAGTGATAAAACCAAAACCTTTCTCGTCGTTAAACCACTTGACGGTACCGCTCTGACGTTGGGACATTTCTTATTTCCTTTGACGCAAAAATTAATGACAGTCTCCTTCTCATGAAAGAGTACTGGGGCTGGTTGCAGGAGAGTAAGAAGACGTCGAACGGGATGTAGCTAACTTGTAGGCTACTGCCCAGGTCACGATTCCAAGCGACCCATGCAAACACAGTGAACAAACTCTACGCCAACTACGTGAGAAAAAACAAGCCCTGTGAGAGCCCCGGTTTTGCTCAGGTTGATGGCGATAGCGTGTCCACTAGTGCGGGCTTATTCGATCGGGTTGTTCAATTGTTTTCGAACGTTATAAGCAACGTTCATAAACGAAGCTTAGAGCCAAAGACATGCACTGTTTTATGGCGGTTGCGTTACACATTAGTGCACTGTTAACGCAACCGCGTTACTTATAGAAACAGTCAATCAGCCGCGATAGTAGCGTTGTGGAACAAATGGCATTTTGCTTACAAGCAAAGGCACCTTTTTCCCACGAACAATCGCCCATACGGGTGTATCAATAGCGATATAAGCGCTGTCGAGGTAGCCCATGGCTAAAGGTCCGCCCAGAGTCGGGCCGAAACCACCGCTGCACACAGCGCCGATGATGTCGCCTGCTTCGTTGACGATTTCCGCGCCTTCACGCACCGGTGTACGTTCCTGAGGCAACAGGCCCACACGCTTGCGGTTGACGCCGGCTTGTTGTTGCGCGAACACAGTCTCTGCGCCAGGGAAGCCGCCGGCCCGTGCGCCATCGGCGCGACGTGGCTTGGAGATGGCCCACAGCAGGCTGGCCTCGATCGGAGTGGTCTCGGTGTTCATGTCGTGGCCGTAGAGGCACAGGCCGGCTTCCAGGCGCAGGGAGTCGCGAGCGCCGAGGCCGATGGCCGCCACTTCAGGCTCAGCCAGCAGCGCGCGCGCCAAGACTTCGGCGTTGGCGGCCGGTACGGAGATTTCGAAGCCGTCTTCACCGGTGTAGCCCGAACGGCTGACAAAGCATTCGACACCCAGCAGTTTCACTCGGGTGAACTGCATGAAAGTCATCTTCGCGACTTCAGGCGCCAGACGAGCGAGCACGGTCACGGCAGCCGGGCCTTGCAGGGCCAGCAGCGCGCGTTCTTCGAACAGCGGTTCGATTGTGCACTGGTCGCCAATGTGCTTTTGCAGATGCGCAAGGTCCTGATCCTTGCAGGCGGCGTTGACCACCAGGAACAGTTCGTCGTTACCCAGGTTGGCGACCATCAGGTCGTCGAGGATTCCGCCGGTTTCATTGGTGAACATCGCGTAGCGCTGCATGCCCACCGGCAGGTCGATGATGTCCACCGGCACCAGGGTTTCCAGGGCCTTGGCGGCATTGGCGCCGGTCAGGCGGATCTGGCCCATGTGCGAGACATCGAACAGCCCGGCCTGATCACGGGTGTGCTGGTGTTCTTTCATCACGCCCAACGGGTATTGCACCGGCATGTCGTAGCCGGCGAACGGCACCATGCGCGCGCCGAGTTCGATGTGCAGTGCATGCAGCGGGGTTTTCAGCAATTGTTCGGTGGACATATTCAGCTCCTGAAAAAGTGTGCGGATGCGCGTGGGCATCAGCACTCGATAATGTTGACCGCCAAACCGCCACGGGCGGTTTCCTTGTATTTGCTTTTCATGTCGGCGCCGGTCTGGCGCATGGTGCGGATGACCTTGTCGAGGGAGACGAAGTGCTGACCGTCACCGCGCAGGGCCATGCGCACGGCATTGATGGCTTTCACCGAACCCATGGCGTTGCGCTCGATGCAAGGCACTTGCACCAGCCCGCCAATCGGGTCGCAGGTCAGGCCCAAGTTGTGTTCCATGCCGATTTCCGCCGCGTTTTCCACTTGCTGCACCGTGCCGCCAAGCACTTCGCACAGCGCGCCGGCTGCCATGGAACAGGCGACGCCGACTTCACCCTGACAACCGACTTCGGCGCCAGAGATCGAGGCGTTTTCTTTATAGAGAATGCCGATGGCGGCGGCGGTCAGCAGAAAGCGCACGACGCCGTCTTCGTTGGCGCCGGGGATGAAGCGCATGTAGTAATGCAGCACCGCCGGGACGATGCCCGCTGCTCCGTTGGTGGGCGCGGTGACGACGCGCCCGCCGTTGGCGTTTTCTTCGTTGACCGCTAAAGCGTAGAGGTTGACCCAGTCCAGCACCGACAGCGGATCACGTAGCGCCGATTCCGGGTTCTTGCACAGTTGCCGATGCAGCGCAGCGGCCCGACGTTTGACCTTCAAGCCACCGGGCAGAATTCCTTCATTGCGGCAACCGGCGGCGACGCAATCCTGCATCACTTGCCAGATGTTCAGGAGGCCGGCGCGGGTTTCCGCTTCCGGGCGCCAGGCACTTTCGTTGGTCAGCATCAACTGGCTGATGGACAAGCCGTACGTGGCGCAATGACTGAGCAGGTCCTTGGCGCTTTTGAACGGGAAGGTCAGCGGCGTGGCGTCTTCGACAATGCGGTCGGCGCCAGCGGCGTCTTCATCGACCACGAATCCGCCGCCGACCGAGTAGTACTCGCGGCTGCGGACCTGTAGGCCCGCCGCGTCGAACGCACGAAAGATCATGCCGTTGGGGTGATAGGGCAGCGGTTTGCGGATCATCGCCAGGTGTTCTTTCTCGTTGAACGCAATGCTGTGTTCGCCGAGCAGGTTCAAGCGACCATTGCCGCGAATATCTTGCAGACGGGCGGCGACGGTTTCGGTGTTCACGGTGTCCGGGTGTTCGCCTTCCAGGCCGAGCAACACGGCCTTGTCGCTGCCGTGGCCTTTACCGGTGGCGCCGAGCGAGCCGTAGAGCTCGACTTTGACGCAGGCGGTGGCAGTCAGCAGCCCTTCACGGCGCAAGCCTTCGGCAAAACGCGCAGCAGCGCGCATCGGGCCGACGGTGTGGGAGCTGGAAGGGCCGATGCCAATCTTGAACAGGTCGAACACGCTTAACGACATGGTTTGGCTCCGGGGTCGCAGTTGTCAGCAGCAAGCTACAAGCTGCAAGTAAGAGCCCGCAGGCTTTTAACTTGTAGCTTGAAGCTTAGAGCTTGCAGCTGCTTTAGGCATAAAGCTCGATTGACGGGCAAGCGCAAACCAGGTTGCGATCGCCAAACACGTTGTCGACGCGACCGACCGGTGGCCAGTACTTGCCTTCGATCAGCGACGCAACCGGGTATACCGCTTGCTCACGGCTGTACGGATGCGTCCACTCGCCAACGATTTCCGCAGCGGTGTGCGGGGCGTTTTTCAGCGGGTTGTCGTCCTTGTCCAGCGTACCGTTTTCCACCGCGCGGATTTCTTCGCGGATGCGGATCATGGCGTCGCAGAAGCGGTCCAGTTCTTCCTTGGATTCGCTTTCTGTCGGCTCGATCATCAGCGTGCCGGCGACCGGGAAGGACATGGTCGGGGCATGGAAACCGAAGTCGATCAGGCGCTTGGCGACGTCATCGACGCTGATGCCGCTGCTGTCTTTCAGCGGACGCAAATCGAGGATGCATTCGTGCGCCACCAGACCGTTGCTGCCGGTGTACAGCACTGGGTAGTGCTCTTCGAGGCGACGGGAAATGTAGTTGGCATTGAGGATCGCCAGCTGCGAAGCGCGCTTGAGGCCGGCGCCGCCCATCATCCGAATGTACATCCAGGTGATTGGCAGAATGCTCGCGCTGCCGAACGGTGCCGCGCAGACCGCACCTTCTTTACGCTCCATGGTGCCGTGACCCGGCAGGAACGGGGTCAGGTGCGATTTCACGCCAATCGGGCCAACGCCCGGGCCGCCACCACCGTGGGGAATGCAGAAGGTTTTGTGCAGGTTCAGGTGGGACACGTCGCCGCCGAACTTGCCCGGGGCGCAGAGGCCGACCATCGCGTTCATGTTGGCGCCGTCGATGTACACCTGGCCGCCGTGGTCATGAATGATGCCGCAGATTTCACGGATGCCTTCTTCGAACACGCCGTGGGTCGACGGGTAAGTGATCATCAATGCTGCGAGGTGTTCGCGGTGCTCGATGGCCTTGGCGCGCAGGTCTTCGATGTCGACGTTGCCGCGGGCATCGCACGCGGTGACGACTACGCGCATGCCGGCCATATTGGCGGTGGCCGGGTTGGTGCCGTGGGCAGAGGACGGGATCAGGCAGATGTCGCGACGGTCTTCGCCACGGCTCTGGTGATAGGCGCGAATTGCCAGCAGGCCGGCGTATTCACCCTGGGAACCGGCGTTCGGTTGCAGCGAGATCGCGTCGTAACCGGTGGCGGCGCAGAGCATCGCTTCCAGTTCGTCGGTCAGCTGTTGGTAACCGGCGCTTTGCTCGGCCGGGGCGAACGGGTGCAGGGCACCGAACTCGGCCCAGGTGACCGGGATCATTTCGCTGGCGGCGTTGAGTTTCATGGTGCACGAACCCAGCGGGATCATGGTGCGATCCAGGGCCAGGTCCTTGTCGGCCAGCTTGCGCAGGTAGCGCATCAGCTCGGTTTCCGAGTGATAACGGTTGAACACCGGGTGGCTGAGGATCGGAGATTGGCGAACCAGCGCGGCCGGGAGGGTGCTGACCACGGAACCGGCGAGGGCGGCGAAGTCTGGCAGCGCCTTAGCGTCGGCGAACAGGCCCCACAGGGTTTCCACGTCGGCTTGCGAAGTGGTTTCGTCGAGGGACAGGCCCAGACGCTCGGCATCCACGACGCGCAGGTTGATCTGCTGGGCGCGAGCCTTGTCGTGCAACGCGCCAGTGTTGGCGCCGGTTTTAATGGTCAACGTGTCGAAGAAGCTTTCTTGCTCGACCGTCAGCCCCAGTGCGCTCAAGCCCTTGGCCAGAATCGCGGTCAGGTGATGAATGCGGTTGGCGATCTGCGTCAGGCCTTTCGGGCCGTGGTACACGGCGTACATGCTGGCGATGTTGGCCAACAAAACCTGCGCGGTGCAGATGTTCGACGTGGCCTTCTCGCGGCGGATGTGTTGCTCGCGGGTTTGCATCGCCAGGCGCAGGGCCGGTTTGCCGAAACGGTCCACGGAGACACCGACCAGACGGCCCGGCATGTCGCGCTTGAACGCATCTTTCGTCGAGAAGTAAGCCGCGTGCGGGCCACCGAAGCCCAGCGGCACGCCGAAGCGTTGCGCGCTGCCGATGGCCACGTCGGCGCCGAACTCACCCGGAGGGGTCAGCACGGTCAGGGCCAACAGGTCGGCGGCGACGGCGACCAGCGCGTTGGCGGCGTGGAAGCGTTCGGTCAGTTCGCGGTAATCGAAGACGTCACCGTTGCTCGCCGGGTATTGCAGCAAGGCGCCGAAGAACGGTGTCACGTCAGTCAGTGCCTGCTCGTCACCAACGACCACGTCGATACCCAGCGGCTCGGCACGGGTGCGCAGCACGTCGAGGGTTTGCGGGTGGCAATGCACGGACGCGAAGAAGGCGTGGCTGCCCTTGTTCTTGCTCAGGCGTTTGCAAAAGGTCATCGCTTCGGCGGCGGCGGTGGCTTCGTCGAGCAAGGATGCGTTGGCGATCGGCAGGCCGGTCAGGTCGCTGATCAGGGTCTGGAAGTTCAGCAGCGCTTCGAGACGACCTTGGGAGATTTCTGGCTGGTACGGGGTGTACGCGGTGTACCAGGCCGGGTTTTCCAGCAGGTTGCGCAGGATCGGCGACGGCGTGTGGGTGCCGTAGTAACCCTGGCCGATGAAGGTCTTGAACAGCTGGTTTTTGCCGGCGATGGACTTGATCAAGGCCAGGGCATCGGCTTCGCTCAGGCCGTCTTCGAGACCGAGGACGCTGGTGCCTTTGATGCTTTCCGGGATGACGCTGGCGCTCAGGGCTTCCAGGGAGTCAAAACCGAGGCTGTTGAGCATGGCTTGCTCGTCGCCGGAACGCGGGCCGATGTGGCGGGCGATGAATTCGTTGGCGGTCGTCAGGTTGACTTGAGTCATGTCAGCGCTCCTCAGGCTTCGGCGTTGGCTTTGATCAGACGGTCGTAAGCGTCCTGATCCAGCAGTTTGGCGACAGCCGAAGCGTCGGTTGGCTGAAAGCGGAAGAACCAGCCTTCGCCCAGCGGATCTTCGTTGACCAGTTCAGGGCTGCTCTCGAGGGCCGGGTTGGTCTCGACCACTTCACCGTCCAAAGGCATGTACACGCCGCTGGCGGCTTTTACCGATTCCACGGTGGCGGCTTCGGCGCCTTTGTCGTAGGACTGCAGCTCAGGCAGTTGTACGAAAACCACGTCGCCCAAGGCGTTCTGTGCGAAGGCGGTGATGCCGACAGTGACGCTGCCGTCAGCTTCGGTGCGCAGCCATTCGTGATCTTCAGTAAAACGCAACTCGCTCATGGAAACTCCTAAGGGGGCCAGACTTGTCTGGTGGACGCGATGGAATGCTTGGGCTAAAGCCCTGCTTTATGGCGGGTTACTAAGCAATTTCGCGGCCAATGTTTCTTTATCGTTATAAATCAATAGCTTAGTTGATATTGCGATGCGCAACAGATTGATGGCTGTAGCGAAATCGCTACAGCAAGAGGCGAAGAAAAAAGCCTAGGTGGATCAAAGCCTTGCACAGCGGTGATCAGGGGAGGGTGTAGCGATATCGTTCCGCTGTAGCGCTTTCAGTACAGATGGAGGTCGTTTTTAAACAGGTCTTCAGGCCAGACACAAACCCCTACAGTTGTTTTGTGCCGGTTGGGAGATTGTATATCCGGCCTCACGGCTTATTGGGAATGCCGTACTTGCGCAGTCGATGGGCGATCGCCGTGTGGGAAGTTTGCAGGCGGCTGGCCAGTTGCCGGGTAGAGGGGTAGCTGACGTAGAGTTTTTCCAGCAGCGTCTTTTCGAACTCTTCCATCGCCTGCTCCAGGCTATCGACATCGCTGTCACTCTGGCGCGCCACCGAGGTGCCGGCGATGTCGAGGTCGCCGATGTCCACCAGGCTGCTTTCGCAAATCGCCGCCGCACGGAAGATCACGTTCTGCAATTGCCGCACGTTGCCCGGCCAGCGGTTACCCAGCAGTGCAGGATAAGTCCCGGGCGCCAGACGACAGACCGGGCGCTGGATCTGTGCGCAGGCCTGCTGCATGAAATAGCGCGCCAGCAGCAGGATGTCCTGACCGCGTTCACGCAGGGGCGGGACTTCGACATTCAGGACGTTGAGGCGATAGAACAAGTCTTCGCGGAACGAACCTTCGCTGACCATTTTTTCCAGGTTGCGGTGAGTTGCGCTGAGGATTCGCACATTGACCTTTACCTCGCGATCACCCCCGACTCGCCGGAAGCTGCCGTCGTTGAGGAACCTCAGCAACTTCGCCTGCAGGTACGGCGACATTTCACCGATTTCATCGAGAAACACCGTGCCCTGGTTGGCCAGTTCCATCAGCCCCGGTTTGCCGCCCCGTTGCGCACCGGTAAAGGCGCCAGGGGCGTAGCCGAACAGTTCGCTTTCGGCGAGGTTCTCCGGCAATGCGGCGCAGTTCAGCGCCAGGAACGGCGAACCGTGCCGGGCGCTGATGGCATGGCAGGCCCGCGCCACCAGTTCTTTGCCGGTTCCGGTTTCGCCCTGGATCAGCAACGGCGCATCCAGTGCTGCCACGCGCTGGGCGCGTGCCTTGAGGGTACGGATCGCCGGGGACTCGCCGAGCAACGCGTCGAAACCTTCGGCATGGTCGTGGTGCAGCGCCGAGAGGCGTTCGCCGATGCGGTTCGGTTGATACAAGGTCAGCAGGGCGCCGGCGTCGGTGATCGGGGTGGCGTCGAGCAGCAGGGTCTGGCCGTTGACGGTGATCTCGCGCAGCGGCAGGCGGAAGCCGTTTTCGAGTAATACGCCAAGCAGCGCCGGGTCGGCAAACAGATCGGCGACGCTTTCACCGGCCGGTTCGCGACCATACAACGCGATCAGCGCCGGGTTGGCCAGCAGCACTTTGCCGTCACTGTCCAGGGCCAGCACCGGGTCGGTCATGGCGGCGAGCAGCGCATCGAGCTGCAAGTGCCGCCGTTGCCCCGGAAGGATGTCGACCACCGTCATCGCTTGCACGCCACGCACGCTGAGCAACGCATCGCGCAGCTCTTCGAGCACTTCCGGGCTCAGGGTCGGAGCGTCGATGTACACGTTGGGCGGGACCATTTCCACCGCATCCAGATTGAGATTACGCCCACCGAGCAGGGCCAGGACTTCCTGGGTAATGCCGACGCGGTCGATGAAGCTGACGTGGATACGCATGGGGCGGTTTTCAATCTGGCAAGCGGAGGGGGGCAAGTATGCCTTGGGGCGGGTCTCAGGTGAAATGCACGTGTTCAACCTGCAGGAGCGAGGCTTGCCCGCGAAGAGGCCATCAAGACCGCTAAAAGCTTCGCGGGCAAGCCTCGCTCCTACAGGTCGTGGGGCCGCAGTCTTTCAGTCGGCATCCATAGCGAATGAAAGTCCGTCATCGCGAGCAGGCCCGCTCCCACAAGGGGACGCAGGCTACTCAAAGTTTTTGAGATCTACCGGGTCGCCGGATTTCATATCCAGCTTCTTCCGAATGTCTTCAAATACCTCGTCGTAATTTTTGTGAACCGAGCCGATCTGGCTGTGTGTCCTTGGAATACCGTACTTCTCGGCGATATTCGTTATGTTGTTGGCGAAGTTGTAGGCCTCAACCTTGGGTAGAAAGAAGGTTTCGCTCATATCCTTTCCCTGAATGCTGCCATGCATGGTGAACTGGATGCCTTTTTCCCCTTTGTCGTTATTGCTGACCTCATAGTCGAAGTGCAGGTTGTAGCTGACATCATCCGAGGTCAGCGCGTGGCGCTCGATGTGCAAGTGACCGGGGGCGAACGTTGCCATTGACGTTTCTCCTTATAAATAAGTAATGCCAGGTGTCGCCGTGCTGATGCGCGTGCCGGCCTTGCCCTGGACGATTGCTTCGATGTCCGAGAGTGAACCGATCACCGCGGTTTTTCCAGTATGGCGGGCAAACTCGCAGGCGGCCTGCACCTTCGGTCCCATGGAGCCGGCGGCGAAGCCGAGTTTTTCCATTTCGTCGGGGTGGGCCTGGGCGATGGCTTTCTGGGTAGGTTTGCCAAAGTCGATGCAGGCGGCGTTGACGTCGGTGGCGATCACCAGCAGATCGCTTTCCAGCTGTTCGGCCAGCAGCGCCGAGCACAGATCTTTATCGATGACCGCTTCCACGCCTTGCAGTTTGCCGCTGGCGCCGTACATCGTCGGGATGCCGCCACCGCCCGCGCAGATCACGATGCTGCCTTTTTCCAGCAGCCATTTGATCGGGCGGATTTCGAAGATGCGTTTGGGTCTGGGGCTGGCCACCACGCGACGGTATTTGTCGCCGTCCGGGGCAATCGCCCAGCCTTTTTCGGCGGCAAGTTTTTCCGCTTCAGCCTTGGCGTAGACCGGGCCGATGGGTTTGGTGGGGTTCTGGAACGCCGGGTCGTTGGCGTCGACTTCGACCTGGGTCAGCAAGGTGGCGAAGGGCACTTCGAAGTCCAGCAGGTTGCCCAGTTCCTGTTCGATGATGTAGCCGATCATGCCTTCGGTTTCGGCGCCGAGTACGTCCAGCGGATAAGGCGAAACCGAGGTGTAAGCGGCGGCCTGCAACGACAGCAACCCGACTTGCGGGCCATTGCCGTGAGCGATCACCAGTTCGTTGCCAGCATAAATCTTGGCGATCTGTTCAGTGGCGATCCGGATGTTGGCGCGTTGATTGTCCGCGGTCATGGGTTCACCACGGCGGAGCAGGGCGTTACCGCCCAGAGCAACGACGATACGCATAATGCAGTCCTTCTAAATGGGGTGACTCGGTCTCCCTGGTGAAACCCGATCAGTGTGGGAGTGAGCGTGCTCGCGATGACTATTTAACACTCAACAGAGACGTTGACTGTTACTCCGCTATCGCGAGCAGGCTCGCTCCCGCAGGGGCTTTGTTCCAGCCGGGAGAGCCGGGTGGGCCGTTAGATATCCGCCAACGCCGACACCAGGATCGCCTTGATGGTGTGCATGCGGTTTTCCGCTTGCTCGAAGGCGATGTTGGCCGGCGATTCGAAGACTTCTTCAGTCACCTCCACGCCGTTGGCCAGGTGCGGATAGCGTGCGGCGATGTCCTTGCCGACCTTGGTTTCGCTGTTGTGGAACGCCGGCAGGCAGTGCATGAATTTCACCCGCGGGTTGCCGGAGGCTTTCATCATCGCGGCGTTGACCTGGTACGGCAGCAGTTGCTCGATGCGCTCGTCCCACGCTTCTACCGGCTCACCCATCGACACCCAGATGTCGGTGTGGATGAAGTCCACGCCCTTGACCGCTGCTTTCGGGTCTTCGGTGATGGTGATGCGCGCGCCGCTTTCTTCGGCGAAGGCTTTGCACTGGGCGATGAAATCAGCGTGTGGCCAGAGCGCTTTCGGCGCGGCGATGCGCACGTCCATGCCGAGTTTGGCGCCGATCATCAGCAGCGAGTTGCCCATGTTGTAACGGGCGTCGCCAAGGTAGGCGTAGCTGATGTCGTGCAGCGGCTTGTCGCTGTGCTCACGCATGGTCAGGGTGTCGGCGATCATTTGTGTCGGGTGGAATTCAGCGGTCAGGCCGTTGAACACCGGTACGCCGGCGAACTTGGCCAGCTCTTCGACGATTTCCTGTTCGAAGCCCCGGTACTCGATGGCGTCGAACATCCGCCCCAGCACGCGGGCGGTGTCTTTCATGCTTTCCTTGTGGCCGATCTGCGACGACACCGGGTCGATGTAGGTGACGTGGGCGCCCTGGTCATGGGCCGCGACTTCGAAGGCGCAACGGGTGCGGGTCGAGGTTTTTTCGAAGATCAGCGCGATGTTTTTGCCTTGCAGGTGCGGACGCTCGGTGCCGGTATATTTGGCGCGCTTGAGGTCGCGGGACAGGTCTAGCAGGTAGTTGAGCTCGCGAGTGGTGTGGTGCATCAGCGAGAGCAGGCTGCGGTTGCGCATATTGAAAGCCATTTTGGATCTCCTTGGGTTTCGGTTATCCGCCTGCTTCGCGCTTTATGAGCGCGAAGCAGGGCATAAAAATTAATAGTCGATAGGGTCGCGAATGATCGGGCAGGTCATGCAGTGGCCGCCGCCACGGCCGCGCCCCAGTTCGCCAGCGCTGATGGTGATGACTTCTACACCGGCCTTGCGCAGCAGGGTGTTGGTGTAGGTGTTGCGGTCATAACCGATCACCACGCCGGGCTCCACGGCCACCACGTTGTTGCCGTCGTCCCATTGCTCGCGTTCGGCAGCGAAGCTGTTGCCGCCGGTTTCCACCACGCGCAGCGCCTTGAGGTTGAGGGCCTTGGCGACGGTGTCGAGGAAGTTGGTTTCTTCGCGGCGGATGTCGATGCCGCCCGGCTTGCTGTCGTCAGGGCGCAGGGTGAAGGCGACGATCTGGTTTACCACTTCCGGGAAAATCGTCACCAGGTCGCGGTCGCAGAAGCTGAATACGGTGTCCAGGTGCATCGCTGCGCGGGACTTCGGCAGGCCGGCGACGATGACTTTCTCCACGGCGTTGTGCTTGAACAGGTTCACCGCCAGTTGGCCGATGGCCTGTCGTGACGAACGTTCGCCCATGCCGATCAACACCACACCGTTGCCGATGGGCATCACGTCGCCGCCTTCCAGGGTGGCGCTGCCGTGATCCTGGTCCGGGTCGCCGTACCAGATTTCAAAATCGGCGTTGGTGAACTGTGGGTGGAATTTGTAAATGGCGGTGGTCAGCAGGGTTTCCTGACGTCGCGCCGGCCAGTACATCGGGTTCAGCGTCACGCCACCGTAGATCCAGCAGGTGGTGTCGCGGGTGAACTGGGTGTTGGGCAGCGGCGGCAGAATGAAGCTGGAGTGGCCGAGGAAGTCGCGGAACATCTGGATGGTCTTGCCGCCGAAGCTGTCCGGCAGGTCATCGGCGGAGACACCGCCAATCAGGAACTCGGCGATATGCCGCGGTTCCAGGCTACGCAGCCACGAACCCACTTCGTTGATCAGGCCGAGGCCGACCGAGTTGGCGGTGACCTTGCGTTCCAGAATCCAGTCGAGGGCTTCGGGGATGGCGACGATGTCGGTCAGCAGGTTGTGCATTTCCAGCACATCGACGTTGCGTTCGCGCATCTTGGTGACGAAGTCGAAATGGTCACGCTTGGCCTGGGCCACCCACAGCACATCATCGAAAAGCAGTTCGTCACAGTTGTTCGGAGTCAGCCGCTGGTGGGCCAGGCCTGGGGAGCAAACCATGACTTTGCGCAGTTTGCCGGCTTCGGAATGGACGCCGTACTTAACTTTTTCGGTGGTCATTACAGTGATCCTCCAGATGACAAATGAGTCGAGTGTTACAGGGTCAGGAAGCCGTCATACAGGCCGTAGGCCGCCACCAGGGCGCCGACGACAACAGCGGCGAAAATCAGCTTCTCGACGTTGGTGAAAACCGGTTTGTTGAGCTCCATCTTGGCCTTGGCGAACAGGATCGCGCCGGGGGCATAGAGCAGGGCAGAGAGCAGCAGGTATTTGACGCCGCCGGCATAGATCAGCCAGACCGCGTAAATCAACGCGACGGCACCGATGAACAGGTCTTTGCGACGTTCAGCCGCAGCGTTTTCATAGCTCTCGCCACGCACCGCCAGCAGCAGGGCATAAGCCGCGGACCACAGATACGGCACCAGAATCATCGAGGTGGCAAGGTAGATCAG
Organism: Pseudomonas sp. FSL W5-0299; assembly: GCF_005930655.1. NCBI lineage: Bacteria > Pseudomonadati > Pseudomonadota > Gammaproteobacteria > Pseudomonadales > Pseudomonadaceae > Pseudomonas > Pseudomonas sp. FSL W5-0299. The sequence continues at coordinate 86,306 of NZ_RXHX01000011.1, read as the reverse complement.
CGACAGGTAAGTGCTGGCCGAAAACAGGGTGATGACCAGGAACAGCTGCACCATTGCGTTGGTCAGCCACAAGGCGTTGACCGGTACCTGTTTGGCGTTTTCCTTGCGCAGGAACGCCGGCATGGTGTGGTCCTTGGCGGCGGCGAACATGATCTCCGCACACAACAGCACCCACGACAGCAGCGCCCCGAGCAGCGAGATGATCAGGCCGACGCTGATCAGCACGGCGCCCCATGGACCGACGACGTGTTCCAGCACCGCGGCCATCGACGGGTTCTGCAGTTTGGCCAGTTCCGGTTGGGTCATGATGCCCAGCGACAGCACGTTCACCAGCACCAGAAACAGCAACACGGTGATAAAACCGATCACGGTGGCCTTGCCGACGTCGCTGCGTTTTTCTGCCCGGGCCGAGAAAATGCTCGCGCCTTCAATGCCGATGAACACCCACACGGTGACCAGCATCATGTTGCGCACCTGGTTCATCACACTGCCCAGGTCCGGGTTTTTCAGGCCCCAGATGTCGGCGGTGAAGATGTCCAGTTTGAAGGCGAAAATCGCGATCAGCACAAACAGCACCAGTGGCACGACCTTGGCGACGGTGGTCACCAGGTTGATGAACGCCGCTTCCTTGATCCCGCGCAACACGAGGAAATGCACGCCCCAGAGCAGCACCGACGCGCCGATCACCGCAGCGACGGTGTTGCCTTCGCCGAAGATCGGGAAGAAATAGCCGAGGGTGCTGAACAGCAACACGAAATAACCGACGTTGCCCAGCCACGCACTGATCCAGTAACCCCAGGCAGACGAGAAACCCATGTAGTCGCCGAAACCGGCCTTGGCGTAGGCGTAGACACCGCCGTCCAGGTCAGGCTTGCGGTTGGCGAGGGTCTGGAACACGAAGGCCAGGGTCAGCATGCCGACCGCGGTAATCGCCCAACCGATCAGCACGGCACCGACATCGGCACTGGCGGCCATGTTTTGCGGTAAAGAGAAGATCCCGCCACCAATCATTGAGCCGACAACCAGCGCCACAAGTGCGCCGAGTTTCAGTTTACCGGGGGATTCAGACATTGCATGACCTCCAATGCAGGAGAAAAGAGACAGCAGATTAATGCTGTTAGCTATTCAGACATCTGACATAGATCAGTACATCGACACATTCCATTGTTAATGAAAGACTTATGAAACTTTTACGGGCATAAGGATATCGCTGGAAAAGCCCTTTCCAGAGGCTTCGGCCAGTTCAGGCGTGAATGATGCATAGCACTTTTGAATTTTGACCTTAGTCCGGTTTTGGCTTTCTGCCAATTTTGTCATCTGTTTTCGGTGTGGAATGGATTTATCAAAATTGACATACAAAACTGTTACACACCGATCCCATAGAATTATCGGCTATAAATAGAAGGCGTTATTTTCCGTTAGTTAATAAACGCTTAAACCCGTTATCCATTTAGTTAAAGTTATGCCTCAATGGCCATGCCGTAAAAAGGGACGCAAGATGGTGCAAACGACGCAAAAGCTTCGCCTCAGTGCGCTGATCGCCCTGGTCGTCGGTTCTATGATCGGCGGCGGGATTTTTTCCTTGCCGCAAAACATGGCGGCGCGTGCCGATGCCGGGGCGATATTGATTGGTTGGGCGATCACTGCGGTCGGCATGCTGACCCTGGCCTTCGTGTTCCAGACCCTGGCCAATCGCAAACCCGAACTGGATTCCGGGGTGTACGCCTACGCCAAGGCCGGGTTCGGCGATTACATGGGGTTTTCATCCGCCTGGGGTTACTGGATCAGCGCCTGGCTGGGCAACGTCGGGTATTTTGTGTTGCTTTTCAGCACCCTCGGTTATTTCTTTCCGGTATTTGGCCAGGGCAACACGCCGATCGCCATCGGTTGCGCCTCGGTGCTGCTGTGGGCCGTGCATTTTCTGGTGCTGCGCGGGATCAAGGAGGCGACGTTCATCAACCAGCTGACCACCGTGGCCAAGATCGTGCCGCTGATCATGTTCATCGTCATCGCCGCCGTGGCCTTCAAGGCGGACGTCTTCACCCGCGATATCTGGGGAAGCAGCAACCCGAATTTCGGCGGCGTCATGGAGCAGGTGCGCAACATGATGCTGGTCACCGTGTTCGTGTTCATTGGCATTGAAGGCGCCAGTGTGTACTCGGCCAGGGCGGAGAAACGCTCGGACGTCGGCCGGGCAACGGTGATCGGTTTTCTCGGCGTGTTGGCGTTATTGGTGCTGGTGAATGTGTTGTCCCTGGGGATCATGAGCCAGCCGGAATTGGCCACCCTGCAAAACCCGTCACTGGCGGCGGTGCTGGAGCACATTGTCGGTCCTTGGGGTGCGCTGCTGATCAGCATCGGCCTGGCGATTTCGCTGTTGGGTGCATTGTTGTCCTGGGCGCTGCTTTGCGCCGAAATCCTTTTCGCCACGGCTAAAGACAAGACCATGCCGGCCTTTCTGACCAAGGAAAATGCCAACCATGTACCGGTCAATGCGCTGTGGCTGACCAACGTGATGATCCAGATTTTTCTGCTGATCACGCTGTTTTCGGCAGGCACTTACACCAGCCTGATCTACCTCGCGTCGTCGATGATCCTGGTGCCGTATCTGTGGTCGGCGGCGTATGCGGTGCTGTTGAGCGGACGCGGCGAAACCTACGAGCACGCGTCGGCCGAGCGGACCAAGGACCTGATGATCGGCGGCATCGCCCTGGGTTACGCAGTGTGGTTGTTGTATGCGGGCGGGGTGAAATATCTGCTGCTGTCGGCGTTGTTGTATGCGCCGGGGGTGATCTTGTTTGCCAAGGCCAAGCGAGAGCAAGGCGAGCCGCTGTTTACCCATATCGAGAAAGGCATTTTCACCTGCGTCATCAGCGGGGCGGGGCTGGCGGCGTATGGGTTGTACAGCGGGTTGCTGTCGTTGTGAGGTGGCGGCTGGCACCGGTTTTGTATTGAGTGTTCTGGCCCCATCGCGAGCAAGCTCGCTGCCACAGGTTTTGTGTTCGACGCAGATCCAATGTGGGAGCGAGCCTGCTCGCGATAGCTATCTGACGGTCACCACCACTGCGCGCGATGGGCACCCAATTCCGAAGCTGGAAGTGCCCATTGCAATGGAGTGCCGGTGATTTTCAAAGGCACATGAAGCCGATGCGCCGGCCCCCAAGGCGTTTGCTCGATCAACATCCCCTGATCATTTTCATCTTCAGCTCGTAGCGCCTCATCCGTCCCTGCACCGTTTTCAATCAACAATTTCGCCGTTCGCGCCAACGACAACCTGGCCGACCCACCCCGTCCCAATAACGTGATCGCCGCAGCCGCCATCAAATACCCGGTCGCATGATCCAGCGCCTGAACGGGCAGCGGCGTCGGTTTGTCCGCTTTCTTCCACTGCCAGCCCGCGTCGGCAATGCCGCTGCTCATCTGTACCAGGCTGTCGAAGCCACGGCGGTTGCGCCACGGGCCGCTCCAACCGTAGGCGTTGAGGCACACATCAATCAGGCCCGGCGACAGTTTTTCCCGCTCGGCGACACCGTAACCCAACTTTTCCAGTGCGTCGGCGCGGTAGCCGTGGAGCACGATATCGGCGTCCTTGAGCAGGCTTTCGAACACCGCTCGATCGTCGTTGTTGTGCAGGTCCAGCCGTGCGCAGCGTTTGCCCAACGTGACTTCGGGCACCACGCCGGGTTCGTTCCAGGTCGGTGGGTCGATGCGCAATACATCGGCGCCGAGGCCGGCGAGAAAACGACTGGCGACGGGGCCGGCCAACACGCGGGTCAAGTCCAGCACCTTGATGCCTGCCAACGGTTGCGCCACAGAACCTGTCCAGGTTTTCGCGTGTTGACCGCTGCCGGCGCTGAACTGAATCAACGGCTCGGCGTTCACCGCCAGACCTTGGGGATGCGCCTGCCATTGTGCCCAGCTGCGCATCTCGGCGGCGCAGCCGCCGGCATCGACTACGGCCTGTTCCAGATCGGTTTTCGCCCATTGCGCAACCTTGCTCGCCATCGCCGCACGGTCGGCACAAGTGCCGAGCACGCTTTCGGCGGCGGCGCGGTGATGCGGCGCGTTGGTGTGCAAGCGGATCCAGCCGTCCTGGGTCGCGTAGTCACCGGCCATCGGGTCCCACAGCGGCGGAACGCTCCAGCCCACGGGGCGGATCGAGGTGGCGAACCAGAAAGAGGCCAGGCGGCGGTCGACTTCAAGGCTGGGGAAGCGACCGGTGTGTTGTTGCAGTAATTCGCTGACTGCCTGGCCGGCGGCGGCGATGCTGGCACAGGCCAGATCAGTGACGGCAAACGCCGAGGGCAGGGCGCCGCTCGACGTAAAGGGAATTGGCGTGTGAGGCAAGCCAAGCGCGGCTTGAATGGACGTGAGTAAACCAGTCATCGAAGGCCCTCCGGAACGAGAGCCCGAGCATAGATCAAACAGGTGATGAAGCGGATGAAACCTGTAGGAGCGAGGCTTGCCCGCGAAGAACGATAATGCGGTCTATCTGAAAACCGCAGCGCTCCCTTCGCAGGCAAGCCTCGCTCCTACAGGGCTGTGGCTGTTACACCCGGAACTGATCCATCAATTTCATCTGGTGGGTGGTCAGCGAGTTGAGTTGGCTGCTGATCTGCGCCGATTCGGTGGCCTGGCCGGTCAGGGTTTCGGTGACGGTGCGGATCGCCGAGACGTTACGGTTGACCTCTTCGGCCACCGCGCTTTGCTGTTCGGCGGCGCTGGCGATTTGCAGGTTCATGTCGCTGATCACGGTGACCGCGTCGCTGATTTTGCCCAAGGCCTGGACCGCTTGCTGGATCTGTCCGGCGTTGCTGTGGGCCTGGGTCTGGCTCGAATGCATGGTGGCCACCACGCCGCGTGTGCCGGTCTGGATGCGCTCGATCACGACGCGGATTTCTTCCACCGAGTCCTGGGTGCGTTTGGCCAGGTTGCGCACTTCGTCGGCCACCACGGCAAACCCGCGACCGCTTTCTCCGGCACGGGCCGCTTCGATCGCCGCGTTGAGGGCGAGCAAGTTGGTTTGTTCGGCAATGCTGCGGATCACTTCCAGCACCGAACCAATCTGCTCGCTGTTCACCGCCAGCGCCTCGACTTCGGTCACAGCCTTGCTGACTTCGTCTGCCAGTTGATTGATGTCACGGGTGCTGCGCTCGATGATCGACATGCCATCGCGCGCCGATTGATCCGCACCTTTGGCCGCATTGGCCGCGTTCGACGCACTGTTGGCGACTTCGTGGGCGGTGGCGCTCATTTCGTTTGACGCTGTGGCGACCTGGTCGATTTCGCGGAACTGCACCTGCATGCCTTCGCTGGTCTGACGGGCGATTTCCGAGGATTGGTCGGCGGTGCCACGAGCGTCGGTGATGCTTTGTTTGATCTGCGCGATGGTCGGTTGCAGCTTGTCGAGGAAGCGGTTGAACCAGCTGACCAGTTCGCCCAGTTCATCTTTTTTGCTGTAGTGCAGGCGTTGGGTCAGGTCGCCGTCGCCGCTGGCAATCGCCTTGAGCATCTCGGCGACGCCGTTGATCGGCCGGGTCACGCCGGACGCGGTGAGCCAGATCAGCAACAGACCGACCAGGCCGGCCGCGACAGCCACCAGCACCGCTTTGATCGTGCCGCTTTGCTGGGCGTCATCGAGCACCGCTTGCAGCTTGACCGAATCGGCCAGCAGCACTTGCTTGGGCAGGTCAATCACCACGCCCCAGGCTTTGGAGTCGCTGATCGGGCTCACCGGGTACACCGCACGAATCACATCGCCTTGTTCGAGGATCTTCGGCGTGCCGCCGCTGAGCAGTTGCAGGATGTCCTTGCCGTCAGCGCCGAGGGTCGCATCAATGCTTTTGCCGACCTTGCTCGCATCGACGCTGTAGCCGGCCAATACACCGCTGCCGGAGACAATCAGCATGTGCCCGGCGCTGTTGAACAGGTCACGCTGGGAATCGACCGCGGCCGCTTGCAGGGCGTCGAGGGCGATGTCGATACCGACCACGCCGATGGATTTGCCGTCCACCAGCAACGGCACGGAAATGGTGGTCATCAGCATTTCCTTGCCGCCGACGGTGTCGGCATACGGGTCCAGCAAGCAGGTGCGTTTGCTGTCGCGAGGGCAGGTGTACCAGCTGTTGTACGGCGTGCCGCTGAGGCTCAGGGTGGTTTTGGTCATGTCGTCTTCGACCATGATCGTGTTGATCCCGGCCCCACCGGCACGGCTCCAGTAACTGGCAAAACGCCCGGATTCGTTGGACTGGCGGGCCGCATCGTTGGCGAACTCTCTGTCCTTGCCGTCCAGGCCGTTGGGCTCGAACGCCAACCAGATCCCCAGCACTTTGCTGTTGCGCTCAAACGCGGTTTTCAGGCTCTGGTTCAACTCCTCACGCAGGGCCCCGGCCTCAAGCGAACGCTTGGCGGCCATGGCGCGCATGTCCTTGATCTGATCGGCCAGGGCAGTCACCACCAACAGGCTTTCACCGAATGTCTTCTGCACCCGCACCGCTTGCTCGGCGGCCTTGGCCTGGAGCAGGTCCTGCACGCTGGTGGTGAGCATCTTGCGGCTGGAGGCGCTGACCAGCTCATCGTTCTGGTTGGTCTGGTAGAAGTTCATACCGACGATCAACGCGACCACGCCCAGCAGGCACAGGCCGGACAGCAAGACGATTTTCAGACGGATAGAGAGAGAGTCGAACATAGGGCGAACTCGCGAAGGGATGAAGTGTTGGCTGTGGGCCGATGTCGACCCGGTTCGCCAAGTCCATTCAGCGCCATTCAATGCACATCGGCGTGGGACGAGGATGCATGATGGTGGCCCCGACGAACGGTAGGGGTTGAACGTTTGCGCGGAAAAATCTGCCGAAAACAGGGCTTAAAACGGGGAAATCGCGGGGAGATTCTGAGGCTGGCGTACCTGATCCTTCTTGAACGGACGATGATGTCCATTATCCGTTCAAGGGGGTCAGTGATGGATCCGAAAGCGGTTCAGGCGCGACCCAACAGATAGGTCGCGTAATCGGGGATGCGGTGGGCGTGAGCCTGCTCCATCATCGGGCTGCTGAGCAGGTAGTCGGCGCTGCATTCGTTGCACGCCACCGGAATGTTCCAGACCGCCGCGACCCGCAGCAACGCCTTGATGTCCGGGTCATGGGGTTGCGGTTCGAACGGGTCCCAGAAAAACACCAGCATGTCGACCCGCTGCTCGGCAATGCGCGCACCGAGTTGCTGGTCGCCGCCCAAGGGGCCGCTGATCATGCTTTCCACCGGCAGCTCCAGGCGTTGTTGCAACAACAGCCCGGTGGTGCCGGTGGCGACCAGTTCATGTTGCGCAAGCTTGTCCTTCTGCCGCTCGGCCCAGTCCAGCAAAAATACCTTGCAGTGGTCATGGGCGACCAAGGCGATACGCTTGCGCGCCGCCATGGTCTTTTGCGTGAAGCTGATACCGATCATCGGTTTAGCTCCCCGTTACTCAGCGTTGCACAGCGCCAGGCAGTTATCGAGCATGCGGTTGGAGAAGCCCCATTCGTTGTCGTACCACGCCAGTACCTTGAGCAGCTTGCCGCTGGACTTGGTGTGGTTGGCGTCGAAGATCGACGACAGCGGGTTGTGATTGAAGTCGCTGGAGACCAGCGGCAGGGTGTTGTAGCCGAGAATCTTCGAGTGCTGGGCGGCTTCTTTGAGCAGTGCATTCACTTCATCGGCCGACGCTTCGCGCTTGAGCTGCACGGTCAGGTCCACCAGCGACACGTTGATCACCGGAACACGTACCGCCATGCCGGTCAGTTTGCCGGCCAGTTCCGGCAGCACCAGGCCGACCGCTTCAGCGGCGCCGGTCTTGCTCGGGATCATGTTCTGGGTGGCCGAACGGGCGCGGTACGGGTCGGTGTGGTAGACGTCGGTCAGGTTCTGGTCGTTGGTGTAGGCGTGGATCGTGGTCATCAGACCGCTTTCGATGCCCAGTTCGCGGTGCAGCACCTGCGCCACCGGGGCCAGGCAATTAGTGGTGCACGACGCGTTGGAAATGATCTGGTGCGATTGGCGCAGAATGTCGTGGTTGACCCCGTAGACAACGGTGGCGTCGGCGCCTTTGGCCGGGGCCGAGATAATCACTTTGCGCGCGCCGGCCGTAATATGCGCGGCGGCTTTGGCACGGTCGGTGAACAGACCGGTGCACTCGAACACCACATCAATTTTTTCCGCGGCCCAAGGCAACTCGGCCGGGTTGCGAATGGCACTGACGGCAATACGGTCACCGTTGACGGTCAGGCTTTCCTGATCGTGCTGGACATCGGCGTCGAACGTGCCGTGAACGGTGTCGTACTTGAGCAGATGAGCGTTCATCGCGCTGTCGCCAAGGTCATTGATGGCAACGATCTGCAGATCCTGGCGATAGCCTTGGGTATACAGTGCGCGCAGGACGTTGCGGCCAATTCGGCCAAAACCATTGATTGCGATTCGAAGAGTCATTTAACAGGGCCGCCGTCGTTTTGTTGTTGGAATTACAAGATTATTCGCATAAAAATAGAAAACAAGCCTTTTTAATGGCAATATTTTGTTCAATCTACAACGAGTGACCTGAATCAACTGGTCCGACCGATCAAGAAAACCGTCTGTCATCCCATCGACACCGGCTCTTGCTCAGCATAGACAATCAGGTCGCCACATCCGTTAGCCTGGAGTTCTACACATGCATCCCCGCGTCCTTGAGGTCACCGAACGGCTTATCGCCCGTAGCCGCGCAACCCGTGAGGCTTACCTTGCGCTTATTCGCGATGCAGCCAGCGACGGTCCGATGCGCGGCAAGCTGCAATGCGCCAACTTCGCCCACGGCGTGGCCGGTTGCGGCACTGAAGACAAGCACAGTCTGCGGATGATGAACTCCGCCAACATTGCGATTGTTTCGTCATATAACGACATGCTCTCGGCGCATCAGCCTTACGAAGTCTTTCCTGAACAGATCAAAAAAGCCCTGCGCGAGATCGGCTCCGTCGGCCAGTTCGCCGGCGGCACCCCGGCCATGTGCGATGGCGTGACCCAAGGCGAGCCGGGCATGGAGCTGAGCCTGCCGAGCCGTGAGGTGATCGCGCTGTCCACCGCCGTGGCGCTGTCCCACAACATGTTCGATGGCGCGCTGATGCTCGGCATCTGCGACAAGATCGTCCCGGGCCTGATGATGGGCGCACTGCGTTTTGGTCATCTGCCGACGATCTTCGTCCCGGGTGGGCCGATGGTCTCGGGCATTTCCAACAAGCAGAAAGCCGATGTGCGTCAGCGTTATGCCGAAGGCAAGGCCAGCCGCGAAGAGCTGCTGGAATCGGAAATGAAGTCCTACCACAGCCCGGGTACCTGCACTTTTTACGGCACCGCCAACACCAACCAGTTGCTGATGGAAGTCATGGGCCTGCACTTGCCGGGCGCCTCGTTCGTCAACCCGAACACCCCGTTGCGCGATGCCCTGACCCGCGAAGCGGCGCATCAGGTGACGCGTCTGACCAAGCAGAACGGTGACTTTATGCCGATCGGCGAAATCGTCGACGAGCGTTCGCTGGTCAACTCCATCGTAGCGCTGCACGCCACCGGCGGATCGACCAACCACACCTTGCACATGCCCGCCATCGCCATGGCGGCCGGCATTCAACTGACCTGGCAGGACATGGCCGACCTCTCCGAAGTCGTGCCGACCCTGAGCCACGTCTACCCGAACGGCAAAGCCGACATCAACCATTTCCAGGCGGCGGGCGGCATGTCATTCCTGATCCGCGAACTGCTGGAAGCCGGGCTGCTGCACGAAAACGTCAACACGGTGCTGGGCCACGGCTTGAGCCGTTACACCATGGAGCCGTTCCTCGAAAACGGCGAGCTGGTCTGGCGCGAAGGCCCGATCGAAAGCCTCGACGAAACCATTCTTCGCCCGGTCGCGCGTGCGTTCTCGCCTGAGGGCGGCTTGCGGGTGATGGAAGGCAACCTCGGACGTGGCGTGATGAAAGTCTCCGCCGTTGCCTTGGAAAACCAGATCGTCGAAGCGCCAGCCATGGTGTTCCAGGATCAGCAGGACCTGGCCGACGCGTTCAAGGCCGGTTTGCTGGAGAAGGATTTTGTCGCGGTGATGCGCTTCCAGGGCCCGCGCTCCAATGGCATGCCGGAGCTGCACAAAATGACGCCGTTCCTCGGCGTGCTGCAGGATCGCGGCTTCAAAGTCGCGCTGGTGACCGACGGGCGCATGTCCGGCGCGTCGGGGAAAATCCCGGCAGCGATTCATGTCAGTCCCGAAGCTTATGTCGGCGGCGCTCTTGCGCGGGTGCAAGAGGGCGATATCATCCGCGTCGATGGCGTCAAAGGCACCCTGGAGCTTAAGGTGGACGCCGAAGAATTTGCAGCGCGCACCCCGGCCAAGGGCCTGTTGGGCAACAACATTGGCAGCGGTCGCGAACTGTTTGGTTTCATGCGCATGGCCTTCAGCTCCGCAGAGCAGGGCGCCAGCGCCTTTACTTCTGCCCTGGAGACGCTTAATTGAAACTGGCTTTGGTCGGTGACATCGGTGGGACCAACGCACGTTTCGCGTTGTGGAAAAACCAGCAACTGGAAGCGATCCAGGTGCTGGCAACGGCCGACCACGCCAGCCCGGAAGAGGCGATTTCCCTCTATCTGGGCGGGCTTGGCCTGGCGCCGGGTTCGATCGGCTCGGTATGCCTGTCGGTGGCCGGCCCGGTGAGCGGTGATGAATTCAAGTTCACCAATAATCACTGGCGGCTCAGTCGCAAAGATTTTTGCAAGGCATTGCAGGTCGATCAGTTGTTGCTGGTCAATGATTTTTCGGCGATGGCGCTGGGCATGACCCGTTTGCAGCCGGGTGAGTTTCGGGTGGTCTGCGAAGGCACGCCTGAGCCGCTGCGGCCTGCCGTGGTGATCGGTCCGGGCACGGGGCTGGGTGTCGGCACCTTGCTGGACCTGGGCGAAGGCCGTTTTGCTGCCTTGCCAGGGGAGGGCGGTCACGTTGATCTGCCCTTGAGCAGTCTGCGTGAAACCCAACTGTGGCAACACATCTTCAATGAGATCGGGCATGTCAGCGCTGAAACGGCGTTGAGCGGCAGCGGTTTGCCGCGGGTCTACCGGGCGATTTGTGCGGTGGACGGTCATGAGCCGGTGCTCGATACTCCGGAATCGATAACCGCTGCCGGTCTGGCGGGTGACCCGATTGCGCTGGAAGTGCTGGAGCAGTTCTGCTGCTGGCTCGGTCGTGTCGCCGGCAACAACGTGCTGACCACGGGGGCTCGCGGTGGCGTGTATATCGTCGGCGGAGTGATTCCGCGGTTTGCCGATTTCTTCGTTGAAAGCGGCTTTGCCCGGTGCTTCGCCGACAAGGGCTGCATGAGCGATTACTTCAAAGGCATCCCTGTGTGGCTGGTGACGGCGCCGTATTCCGGGTTGATGGGTGCGGGTGTGGCGCTCGATCAGGCCTAACACCGAGTCGCGCCCTTCGCGGGCAAGCCTCGCTCCTACAGGTTTTATGTCGTTCACGGAATTCGCGAACGGCTCTGACCTTGCAGGAGCGAGGCTTGCCCGCGAAGGCGTCCGTACAGGCACCAACGATTTACCCGCGATCAGGCATAATCCGCCCAATTCAAACAACAAGGACGCCGCCCCGTGAGCTCAGTCAACAAGTCGATTTTGTTGGTCGATGATGATCAAGAGATACGCGAGTTGCTGGACACCTACCTGACCCGCGCCGGTTTCCAGGTCCGCACCACGCCCGATGGCGCGGGCTTTCGCCAAGCGATGAACGAAGCGCCGAGCGATCTGGTGATCCTCGACGTGATGCTGCCCGACGAAGACGGTTTCAGCCTTTGCCGCTGGATCCGCCAACACCCGCGTCAGGCGCAGGTGCCGATCATCATGCTCACCGCCAGCTCCGACGAGGCCGACCGCGTCATTGGCCTGGAGCTGGGCGCCGACGACTACCTCGGTAAACCGTTCAGCCCCCGTGAATTGCAGGCGCGCATCAAGGCTTTGTTGCGCCGCGCGCAGTTCGGTCAGGAGCGTTCCGGCGGTGAAGTGCTGGCGTTCGACGACTGGCGGCTGGACATGGTCAGCCACCGGCTGTTCCACATCGACGGCGAAGAAGTGATTCTCTCCGGCGCCGATTTTGCGCTGCTGAAACTGTTCCTCGATCATCCGCAGGAAATCCTCGACCGCGACACCATCGGCAACGCCACCCGTGGCCGCGATCTGATGCCGCTGGATCGCATCGTCGACATGGCGGTCAGCCGTTTGCGTCAGCGCCTGCGTGATACCGAAAAACCGCCGCGATTGATCCGTACCGTGCGTGGCAGCGGCTACCAACTGGCCGCCAATGTGGTTGCCAGCAATGGCCACTGAGTGGTTGCGCAAGCTCGCCGCCCGCGTGCCGATGCCGCGTTCGCTGCTCGGGCGCATGTTGCTGCTGACCCTGTTGGCGGTGCTGTTCGCGCAGACCTTGTCGAGCGTGATCTGGGTGTCGCAACTGCGTGCCACCCAACTTGAAGGCCTGGTCACCAGTGCCCGCAGCCTGGCCCACTCGATGACGGCCAGCGTCAGTTATTTTCGTTCGCTGCCGGTGGCGTTTCGTCCCTTGGTGCTCGACCAATTGCGCAGCATGGGCGGCACCCGTTTCGTGGTGACCCTCAACGACAAGCCGCTGGGCATGGAAGTGTTGCCGATCACCCCGCGCAAGGAAGCCGTGCTCAAGGCCGTGGATCAGGTGTTGCGCGAGTCCCTCGGCCAAGACACGGATATCTCGGTGACCTTCGTCAGCCCCGAAGACCTGCGGATCTTCAACAGCGGGCTGAAACTCGATGAGTTGCCGCGCTCATGGGCGCATTACGCGCTGACGCTGGAGCCGGTGAACCCGCCGGTGCTGGTCACGCAAATCCAGATGGCGCCGGGCGAGTGGTTGTACATCGCCTCGCTGTTGCCCGAGCCCTACACCAGCCTTGAAGAACAGGGCCTGCCGGCGCAGCAGGTCTGGTTCATCGTGCTCACCAGTGGCTTTTTGCTGTTGTTCATCGGCCTGTTGGTGCACTGGCAGAGTCGTCCGCTCAAACGCCTGGCGCGGGCGGCGCGGGACATGTCCCTCGGTGCCGAAGTCGAACCGGTGGCCGAAGGCGGCGGCAGTGAAGTGGTCGAAGTGGGCCGCGCTTTCAATGCGATGCGCGAGCGCATCAGCCGTTACCTGACCGAGCGCAGCCAGTTGTTCAGCGCGATTTCCCATGATCTGCGCACGCCGATTACCCGGTTAAGGCTGCGGGTCGAATTGCTTGAAGACGAACAGCTGCAAGCCAAGTTCGGCCGCGATCTGGATGAGCTGGAATTGCTGGTCAAGGGCGCGCTGCAATGCGTGAAAGACACCGATATTCACGAAAACATCGAGCCGGTGGATCTGAACCATGTGCTCGATTGTCTGGTGGAACCGTACCTGGCGCCCAACGGCAATGGTCGCGTCACCCAGCAGGGCCGGGCGCTGGCGGCGTACCCGGGCAAACCGCTGGCGCTCAAGCGCTGCATCGGCAACCTGATCGACAACGCATTGAAGTATGGGCAGAACGCGCATTTGCATATCGATGACGACGAGAGCGCCTTCATCCTGCATGTCGATGACGAAGGGCCAGGCGTGCCGGAGCAACGGATGGAGCAGGTGTTCGAACCGCACTTCCGGTTGGCCGGGCAGCAGCAGGGATATGGCTTGGGGTTGGGGATTGCGCGCAACATTGCCCATAGCCATGGCGGTGAAGTCAGCCTGCAAAACCTGCGTGAAGGCGGGTTGCGGGTGACGTTGCAGTTGCCGCGCAGTGTTGACTAGATTGACCGCGTTATCGTTCTTCGCGAGCAGGCTCGCTCCCACAGGGAATTTGTGTGCACCGCAGAACCCATGTGGGAGCGAGCCTGCTCGCGAAGGCGTCAGACCATTAAACAAATCTCTCAAGCTAAATGTCACAAACCGGTGACATAACTCGCCCCCTTCGTTACAAGCCCGCCCCCGCCCGTTGTTTAGACTGCCCTCAGTCAAAACAACAAAAAAAGGCACCCCATGGACACCTTCCAACCTGCATTCAGCAGTTGGCTCAACGCACCTGCCCATCAGCAATGGCTCGCGGCCGAAGGCTTGCGCCTGTTGGCATTTGCCAAGGCTTCAAAGCTTGCCGAAGGCTTCGGTAATCTCGATGAAAAGGGCCGTCTCCCGGCCAACGCCCACGCCGAAACCATGAACACCGCCCGCATGACCCACAGCTTCGCCATGGCGCATATTCAGGGTTTGCCGGGGTTTGCCGAGCTGGTCGATCACGGCATTCAGGCGCTCAGCGGTCCGTTGCGTGATGCCGAACACGGCGGCTGGTTTGCCGCTGCCCATCATCACGATGACAACACCGACAAGGCCGCTTACCTGCATGCCTTCGTGGCCCTCGCGGCCAGTTCGGCGGTCGTCGCCCAGCGCCCCGGTGCACAGGCGTTGCTCGACGATGCGATCAACATCATCGACACGCATTTCTGGAGCGAGGAGGAGGGCGCAATGCGCGAATCCTTCGAGCGCGACTGGAGCGGAGAAGAAGCCTACCGCGGCGCCAACAGCAACATGCACGCCACCGAAGCCTTTCTCGCCCTGGCCGATGTCACCGACGACCACCGCTGGCTGGTCCGCGCTCAGCGCATCGTCGAGCGCGTCATTCATGGTCACGCCGCTGCCAACGACTACCTGGTGGTCGAGCATTTCGATCGCGATTGGCAGCCGCTGCGCGAGTACAACCACGACAACCCGGCCGACGGTTTCCGCCCTTACGGCACCACGCCGGGCCACGGTTTCGAATGGGCGCGGCTGTTGCTGCACCTCGAAGCGGCACGCGTGCAAGCCGGCATGCTCACGCCGGGTTGGCTGGCCACCGACGCGCAAAAACTCTTCGATCACAACTGCCGTCACGGCTGGGATGTCGACGGGCTGCCCGGGATTGTCTACACCCTCGACTGGGACAATCGCGCGGTGGTTCGCCATCGCTTGCACTGGACCCATTGCGAAGCCAGTGCCGCCGCCAGCGCGTTGCTTAAACGCACTGGGGATACGCAATACGAAACCTGGTACCGGCTGTTCTGGGAATTCTGTGACAGTCATTTCATCGACCGCTGCGATGGCAGTTGGCACCATGAGCTCGACCCGCAAAACCGTCCAAGTGCCGATATCTGGGCCGGTAAACCGGATCTGTATCACGCCTGGCAAGCCGTCCTGATCCCGCGCCTGCCACTGGCGCCGAGCATGGCCACGGCCTTGGGGCAGTTGTCCCAGAGCGCTCCTGTGTAACCATGTGGTGACATTCAAGCGTCCCTTCGTTACCTGCGAGGGGATAACTCCTGTTTAAAATCCTATGCAGCGCAAGCACCAGACTTGCATGCATAACAACAAGAAAGGTAATTCTAGATGAATGCGATTTCTCGCCTCGCTACTGTCATTTCTCTTGCCTCATTGCTCCCTATCTCTGCATTCCCTGTCAGTGCGCTTGCCGCCGATTCCAAAGGTTCGGTAGAAGTCGTTCACTGGTGGACCTCCGGTGGCGAAAAAGCGGCCGT
Organism: Pseudomonas sp. FSL W5-0299; assembly: GCF_005930655.1. NCBI lineage: Bacteria > Pseudomonadati > Pseudomonadota > Gammaproteobacteria > Pseudomonadales > Pseudomonadaceae > Pseudomonas > Pseudomonas sp. FSL W5-0299. Next base: position 70,727 of record NZ_RXHX01000011.1, on the reverse strand, counting down.
TGATGTCCTCAAGGCCCAAGTCGAAAAAGACGGTTTCACCTGGAAGGACGGCGCCGTTGCCGGTGGTGGCGGTGCGACCGCCATGACCGTGCTGAAGAGCCGCGCCGTTGCAGGCAACCCACCTGGCGTCGCACAGATCAAAGGCCCGGACATCCAGGAATGGGCGTCTACCGGTCTGCTCGACACCGACGTCTTGAAAGACGCGGCCAAAACCGAGAAGTGGGACAGTCTGCTCGACAAGAAAGTCTCCGATACCGTGAAGTACGAAGGTGACTACGTGGCCGTGCCGGTGAACATTCACCGCGTTAACTGGCTGTGGATCAACCCGGAAGTCTTCAAGAAAGCCGGCATCGAAAAAGCGCCAACCACCCTTCAGGAATTCTACGCAGCCGGTGACAAGCTCAAGGCAGCGGGCTTCATTGCGCTTGCCCACGGCGGCCAGCCTTGGCAGGACAGCACCGTGTTCGAAGCGGTGGTCCTGTCGGTCATGGGCGTCGACGGCTACAAGAAAGCCCTGGTCGACCTGGACAACGCAGCACTCACCGGTCCTGAAATGGTCAAGGCGCTGACCGAGCTGAAAAAAGTCGCGACCTACATGGACGCCGACGGCAAAGGCCAGGACTGGAACCTGGAAGCGGCCAAGGTCATCAACGGCAAGGCCGGTATGCAGATCATGGGCGACTGGGCCAAGAGCGAGTGGACAGCCGCCAAGAAAGTCGCCGGCAAGGACTACGAGTGCGTAGCGTTCCCGGGCACCGACAAGGCGTTCACCTACAACATCGACTCCCTGGCTGTGTTCAAGCAGAAAGACAAAGGCACTGCTGCTGCTCAACAGGACATTGCCAAGGTCGTGCTGGGTGAGAACTTCCAGAAAGTCTTCAGCATCAACAAGGGCTCGATCCCGGTTCGAATCGACATGCTGAACGACATGGGCAAGTACGGTTTCGACTCCTGCGCCCAGACCGCTGCCAAGGACTTCCTGGTGGACGCCAAGTCCGGCGGCCTGCAGCCGAGCATGGCGCACAACATGGCGACCACGCTGGCGGTCCAGGGCGCGTTCTTTGATGTGGTGACCAACTTCATCAACGACCCGAAAGCCGATCCGGCGACTGCCGCCAAGCAATTGGGCACGGCCGTCAAAGCTGCCAAGTAATGCTTGGCCCCTGTAGGAGCGAGCCTGCTCGCGATAGCGGTGTATCAGTTGATACATCCAGAGTCTGACACTCAGCTATCGCAAGCAGTCTCACGCCTGCAAGGGTCAGCATTTCCAACGTAAATTTTCTCTCGTACGGGATCTTCCCATGAGTTCTGTTGCTGTGTTCAGCAAGGCCTCGCCGTTCGATGCACTGCAGCGCTGGCTACCGAAACTGGTGCTGGCGCCGAGCATGTTCATCGTCCTGGTGGGCTTCTATGGCTATATCCTGTGGACGTTCATCCTGTCGTTCACCACATCGACCTTCCTGCCGACTTACAAATGGGCGGGCCTGGCGCAGTACCAGCGGCTGTTCGACAACGACCGTTGGTGGGTAGCGAGCAAGAACCTGGCGGTGTTCGGCGGCATGTTCATCGGCATCACCTTGGTGATCGGTGTGCTGCTGGCGGTGTTTCTTGACCAGCGGATTCGTCGCGAAGGTTTCATTCGCACCATTTACCTGTACCCGATGGCGCTCTCGATGATCGTCACCGGTACCGCGTGGAAGTGGCTGCTCAACCCGGGCATGGGCCTGGACAAATTGCTGCGTGACTGGGGTTGGGAAGGCTTTCGCCTGGACTGGCTGATCGACCCGGATCGCGTCGTGTATTGCCTGGTGATCGCGGCGGTCTGGCAAGCCTCGGGCTTCATCATGGCGATGTTCCTCGCCGGCCTGCGTGGCGTGGATCAATCGATCATCCGTGCTGCCCAGATCGATGGCGCGAGCATGCCGCGCATTTACCTGAAAGTGGTGTTGCCGAGCCTGCGCCCGGTGTTCTTCAGCGCGGTCATGATCCTGGCCCACATCGCGATCAAGAGTTTCGACCTGGTGGCGGCAATGACTGCCGGTGGCCCGGGTTATTCCTCTGACCTGCCTGCGATGTTCATGTATTCCTTCACCTTCAGTCGCGGCCAGATGGGCATGGGCTCGGCCAGTGCGATTCTGATGCTCGGTGCGATTCTCGCAATCATCGTGCCTTACCTGTACTCCGAGCTGAGGACCAAGCGTCATGACTAATTTCGCTGCCAAACCATCCATCAGCCTGAGTCGCATCGCCATCTACGGCGTGCTGATCCTGGCGGTATTCCTTTATCTGATACCGCTGGTGGTCATGCTGTTGACCAGTTTCAAGACGCCGGAAGACATCAACTCCGGCAACCTGCTGAGCTGGCCGACCGTGGTCAGCGGCATTGGCTGGGTCAAGGCCTGGGGCACGGTTGACGGGTACTTCTGGAACTCGATCAAGATCACCGTTCCGGCGGTACTGATCTCCACCGCCATCGGTGCACTGAACGGCTATGTGCTGTCGATGTGGCGCTTTCGTGGCTCGCAACTGTTCTTCGGTCTGCTGCTGTTCGGTTGCTTCCTGCCGTTCCAGACCGTCCTGCTGCCGGCCTCGTTCACCCTCGGCAAGATGGGCCTGGCCAGCACCACCACCGGCCTGGTGTTTGTGCACGTGGTCTACGGCCTGGCGTTCACCACGCTGTTCTTCCGTAACTACTACGTCAGCGTTCCCGATGCGCTGGTGAAGGCGGCGCGGCTCGATGGCGCGGGTTTCTTCACCATCTTCCGCTTGATCATCCTGCCGATGTCCACCCCGATCATCATGGTCTGCCTGATCTGGCAGTTCACCCAGATCTGGAACGACTTCCTGTTCGGCGTGGTGTTCTCCAGCGGTGATTCGCAACCCATTACGGTGGCGTTGAACAACTTGGTCAACACCAGTACCGGGGCCAAGGAATACAACGTTGATATGGCGGCGGCGATGATCGCCGGGCTGCCGACCCTGCTGGTCTATGTGGTCGCAGGCAAGTATTTCGTGCGCGGGCTGACGGCCGGCGCAGTCAAGGGGTAATCATGGCTACGCTCGAACTTCGCAATGTAAACAAGACCTATGGTCCCGGCCTGCCGGACACCCTCAAGAACATCGAACTGTCGATCAAGGACGGTGAGTTCCTGATTCTGGTCGGACCTTCGGGTTGCGGTAAATCGACCCTGATGAATTGCATCGCCGGACTGGAAACCATCACCGGCGGCGCGATCATGATCGGTGATCAGGACGTCAGCGGCATGAGCCCGAAAGACCGCGACATCGCCATGGTGTTCCAGTCCTACGCGCTGTACCCGACCATGAGCGTGCGCGAGAACATCGCTTTCGGCTTGAAGATCCGCAAAATGCCCGCCGCCGACATCGAAGCGGAAGTGGCGCGGGTATCCAAGCTGTTGCAGATCGAACACTTGCTCAACCGCAAGCCCGGTCAGCTCTCCGGTGGTCAGCAACAGCGGGTGGCCATGGGCCGTGCCCTGGCGCGTCGGCCGAAGATTTATCTGTTCGACGAACCGCTGTCCAACCTCGACGCCAAGCTGCGCGTCGAGATGCGCACTGAAATGAAACTGATGCACCAGCGCCTGAAAACCACCACGGTCTACGTGACCCACGACCAGATCGAAGCGATGACCCTGGGCGACAAAGTTGCGGTGATGAAGGACGGGATCATTCAGCAGTTCGGTACGCCGAAGGACATCTACAACAACCCGGCCAACCTGTTCGTGGCGAGCTTCATCGGCTCGCCGCCGATGAACTTCATTCCGCTGCGTTTGCAGCGCAAGGACGGTCGTCTGGTGGCGCTGCTCGACAGCGGCCAGGCGCGTTGCGAATTGCCGATGGGCATGCAGGACGCCGGTCTGGAAGACCGTGAAGTGATCCTCGGCCTGCGCCCGGAGCAGATCGTTCTGGCGGGCAGTGAGCCGAACGGTTTGCCGACCATTCGCGCCGAAGTCCAGGTCACCGAACCGACCGGTCCCGACACCCTGGTGTTCGTCAATCTCAACGACACCAAAGTCTGCTGCCGCCTGGCGCCGGACGTCGCGCCGAACGTGGGCGAGACCCTGACCCTGCAATTCGATCCATCGAAAGTGCTGTTGTTCGATGCCAAGACCGGAGAGCGCCTGGGGGTGGCCGGTCAACCAAAAGCCGAGAGCCACGGCGCCAACGTCGCCCAATTCAAAGGCCGCTGAAGATTAAAACTGTAGGAACCAGGCTTGCCGACGAAGGCGATTTCAGGGTCGCCTTCGCCGGCAAAACTGGCTCCTGCAGGGGGGATATGCGGTGAGCGGCCTGTCGCTCTCCGCACCTGATGTAACCGCGTTAAATAAAAACAGCTAATAACAATAAAACGAGGATGTAGGGATGAAGAAGAACAACAACGCTCAGCTTATCTGCCAGTTGTCCGCGGTTGCGGCCATGATGCTGGCCGGTAGTGTGCACGCGGCTGACGCGTTCAGCGCCGATTCCGAATGGATGACCGGCGATTGGGGTGGCGAGCGGACCAAGCTGATCGAGCGGGGCATCGACATCAAGATGGACTACGTCGGTGAAGTCGGTGGCAACCTTCACGGTGGCTACAACAACGACAAGACCGCGCGTTACGCCGACCAGTTTGGCCTGGGCGTGGCGCTGGACCTGCAAAAGCTGTGGGGCTGGGATAACACCCAGGCCAAGGTCCAGCTCACCAACCGTAACGGTGAGAACATCTCCAATGACCGTGTCGGCGATCCGCGTGCCGGCACCTTGAGTTCCTCCCAGGAAGTCTACGGCCGTGGCCACATGGTTCGCCTGACCCAACTGTGGATCAAGCACCAGTTCCTCGATGGCAAACTGGACGTCAAGGCCGGTTACTTCGGCGAAGGCGAAGACTTCAACACCTTCCCGTGCGAGTTCCAGAACCTGGCGTTCTGCGGTTCCCAAGCGGGTAACTGGGCGACCAACATCTGGTACAACTGGCCGGTCATGCAGGCTGCGGTTCGCGTGAAGTACAACATCTCGCCTGAGTGGTATGCGCAGATCGGCGCGTACAACCAGAACCCGTCGCAACTGGAGCACGGTAACGGCTTCAAGCTGAGCGGCAGTGGTACCAAGGGCACCGTGTTGCCGGTCGAACTGGTCTGGTTGCCTAACCCTGGCAACCTGCCGGGCGAATACCGTGTCGGTTACTACAAAAGTACGGCCAAGGCCGATGACGTTCGTGAAGACGACAACGGTAATGACGCCGCAACCAGCGGTAACGCCTATCGCAGCCACAGCAGCAAGTCCGGCTACTGGTTCGTTGCGCAGCAACAACTCACCACCCACAACGGTGACGCTTCCCGCGGTCTGAACATTGCTGCCAACGCTACCTTCCACGACAAGGACACCAACTTCGTCGATAACTACCAGTCGCTGATGCTGGTGTACAAAGGCCCGTTCGACGCACGGCCGAAGGATGACTTCGGTATCGGTGCCGCCCGTATCCATGTCAACGATGACGTTAAGAAAAACTCAGAGTTGGTCAACGCCTCCAACAATGTCACTGACTATCAGGACCCGTTGTTCGCGCCGCTGCGTAACACTGAGTACAACTACGAGATCAACTACGGCTTCCACGTCACCAACTGGCTGACCGTGCGTCCTAACCTGCAATACATCACTCACCCGGGCGGTGTGGATGAAGTCGACAACGCGCTGGTGGCCGGCCTGAAAATTCAGTCGGTGTTCTAACGCTGTTGCGATAAGCTCCTCTCTATGTGCGCATTTTTGCGGACAGCCTTGGCTGTCCGCTTTTTTTTGGGGCGGCGCACCCCGAATGATTTTCAGGACCGTGGCACATGCATGAGCATCCGCTACAACGCTTCTTCAAATCCTTGCGCGAACGTCCGGTGTTTGCGTGGGAGCGCTATCAGAAGCGCGATGTGCTGGTGATTGATCACCCGCTGTGTCAGGCGGTGTTCAGCCGGCAGGGCGCGCAGTTGCTGCACTTCCAGCCCAAGGGCCAGAAGCCCTGGCTCTGGTGCGCGGCGAAGTGGCCACAAGTCGGCGCGATTCGTGGCGGTGTGCCGGTATGCTGGCCGTGGTATGGCCGTCATCCAAGCGAAAACGCCTGGCCTTCCCATGGCTGGGCACGGTTGATCGACTGGAAACTGCTCGACAGCAGCCATGACGACGATGGCGTGCGCCTGCATTGGCAACTTCAGCTGTGTGACTGGCAAGTGGACCTGCACGCACACTTGGGCGAGCGCATGGATCTGCGCCTGAGCACCGAGCATCAGGACAGCCTGCCGTGCCAATTGAGCCAGGCGTTGCATGCCTATTGGCGTATTGGTGATGTCGGTGAGATAGCGCTGTCCGGGCTCGATGGCGCCCACGGTTACGACCAGTTGAACCGCCAGGTTTGCCAGCAGGAAGGCGAGTTGAGAGTCGACGGTGGGTGTCAGCGGGTGTTCCAGCATGACGGTGAATTGCAGCTCAAGGACCACGCCTGGCAGCGCGAGTTGTGCATCGACACCGGTGACCATGCGGACACTGTGGTCTGGCATCCGGGGGCGCGACCGTTGCTGGGGGTGAGCTGGAACGAGATTTCAGAATTTGTGTGTGTCGAGGCGGCGAGTGGCGGGACCGACAGTTTGAGCCTGGCGCCGGGGCAGAAAGCGCATTTGAGTTTGCAGGCGCGGGTGGGGGTTTAGTTCCAGAATCTTTGCGCCTGGGCTGGCCCTTTCGCGAGCAGGCTCGCTTCCACAGTGGACCTGCTTTGAATACAAATACAGTGTCCACCGAAGATCTAATGTGGGCGCGAGCCTGCTCGCGATGAGGCCAGGACAGGCAATGAAGATATTGACCTAGTTAAACTCATCCCCAACCGGATACCGACTGGCATTGAGGCTCTCTTTGATCTTGCGCAAATGCGGCTGGAAGTCCACGCCACGGCGCAAGGTCATGCCGGTGGCCAGCACATCCAGCACGGTCAGCTGGATGATCCGCGACGTCATCGGCATATAGATGTCGGTGTCTTCCGGCAACGGAATGTTCAGGCTCAAGGTGCTGGCCTTGGCCAAAGGCGACCCCTCGGCCGTCAGCCCCAGCACTGAAGCGCCGTTCTCCCGGGCGATACGCGCCACTTCCACCAGTTCGCGGGTGCGGCCGGTGTAGGAAATGATCACGAACAACTCGCCGGTATGCGCCACCGACGCAATCATGCGCTGCATCAGCACGTCGGCATGGGCGGTGACCGCCAGGTTGAAGCGGAAGAACTTGTGCTGCGCGTCCAGCGCCACCGGGGCCGAGGCACCAAGGCCGAAGAAGTGGATCTGCCGGGCCTGGATCAACAGGTCGACGGCGCGGCTGATCAGGTTCGGGTCCAGTGCCTGCAAGGCACTGTCCAGCGACGCAATGGCGCTGCCGAAAATCTTCTTGGTGTACGCCTCGGGATTGTCATCGGCCTCGACTGCACGGCTGACATACGCCGCGCCGCTGGCCAGGCTCTGGGCCAGTTGAAGCTTGAGCTCCGGGTAGCCACTGACGCCGAACGAACGGCAGAAACGGTTGACCGTCGGCTCGCTGACCTTAGAGGCCTGGGCGAGGGCGGCAATGCTGAACCGGGTGGCCAGCTCAGGGTTGAGCAGGATCACTTCGGCGACTTTGCGTTCCGCCTTGTTCAGGTCTTCAAGGCGATTCTGGATCTGTTCCAGTAAATTTCGCACGCGGTCCATATATGTTCCTTAGCTCCGCAAACAAGAGAGCAATGCAAATAAGGGCCCCGGCTATGCAAATTGGGACTTTGATCGGGCCCGTCACGGTGGCCTATCCTACTGATGGCTCCGACCGACCACCACTCGGAATCTGTATTTTGCGAAAATGTTGTGGTTATTACTACATTTTCCCTTGAGTGATGCCTTGAAAAAAGGTATTTGTAGCTTAACTTGATAAAAGAACAAACATCATGCCTTCGATTACGGTTGAACCGTGCACCTTTGCCTTGTTCGGCGCCCTCGGTGACTTGGCCCTGCGCAAACTGTTTCCTGCCCTTTATCAACTCGATGGCGCAGGCCTGCTGCACGAGGAAACGCGGATTATCGCGCTGGCCCGTGAGCCAGGCAGCGAGCAGGAACACCTGGCGTTCATCGCCTCCGAACTGCGCCGTTATGTAGGTGCCAAAGAGCTGGACGAAGCTGTGGTCGAACGCTTCCTGGCCCGTTTGAGCTACCTGCATGTCGACTTCCTCAAGGCCGACGATTACGTCGCCCTGGCCGAAATGGCCGGCAGCGCGCAGCGTGTGATTGCCTACTTCGCCACGCCGGCCGCCGTTTACGGCGCGATCTGCGAGAACCTGTCGAAGGTCGGCCTGACTGAAAACACCCGCGTGGTGCTGGAAAAGCCCATCGGTTCGGACCTGGAATCCTCGCGCAAGGTCAACGACGCCGTGGCGCAGTTCTTCCCGGAGAACCGCACCTACCGCATCGATCACTACCTGGGCAAAGAGACCGTCCAGAACCTGATCGCCCTGCGTTTCGCCAACAGCCTGTTCGAAACCCAGTGGAACCAAAATTATATCTCCCACGTGGAAATCACCGTGGCCGAGAAGGTCGGCATCGAAGGCCGCTGGGGTTACTTCGACAAGGCTGGTCAGCTGCGGGACATGATCCAGAATCACCTGCTGCAACTGCTCTGCCTGATCGCCATGGACCCGCCGGCCGACCTGTCCGCCGACAGCATCCGTGACGAGAAAGTCAAAGTGCTCAAGGCCTTGGCGCCTATCAGCCCGGAAGGCCTGACTACACAAGTGGTGCGCGGCCAGTACATCGCCGGGTACAGCGAAGGCAAACCGGTTCCGGGGTATCTGGAAGAACCGAATTCGAACACCCAAAGCGACACCGAAACCTTCGTCGCCCTGCGTGCGGACATCCGCAACTGGCGCTGGGCCGGCGTGCCGTTTTACCTGCGCACCGGCAAGCGCATGCCGCAGAAGCTGTCGCAGATTGTCATCCACTTCAAGGAACCGTCGCACTACATCTTCGCCCCCGAGCAGCGCCTGCAAATCAGCAACAAGCTGATTATCCGCCTGCAACCGGATGAAGGCATTTCCTTGCGTGTGATGACCAAAGAACAAGGCCTGGACAAGGGTATGCAGTTGCGCAGCGGTCCGTTGCAGCTGAATTTTTCCGACACTTATCGCAGCGCACGGATTCCCGATGCCTACGAGCGGTTGTTGCTGGAAGTGATGCGCGGCAATCAGAACCTGTTTGTCCGTAAAGATGAAATCGAAGCCGCGTGGAAGTGGTGTGACCAGTTGATCGCCGGGTGGAAAAAATCCGGTGATGCGCCCAAGCCGTATGCGGCCGGGTCCTGGGGACCGATGAGCTCCATTGCTCTGATCACGCGGGATGGGAGGTCGTGGTATGGCGATATCTGAATTGAAACTGCCTCAGGGCGTCAGCGCCCATGAGTTCAAAAGCCCGGTGTTGCTGGCCGATGGTCTGGCGCTGAATGTGGCCAAGCAACTGAGTGACGCCATCGACGCTCGCGGCAGCGCGACGCTGGTGGTGTCCGGTGGCCGCAGCCCGGTGGCTTTTTTCCAGAACCTGGCGAAGCAGAAACTCGACTGGTCCAAGGTCGTGGTCACCCTGGCCGACGAGCGTTGGGTGCCGGTCGAGCATGCCGACAGCAATGCCGGTCTGCTCAAGCGTTACCTGTTGCAAGGCCCGGCAGCCAAGGCTCAGTTTCTGAGCCTCTACAGCGCCACCGCGAACCTTGAACTGGCGGCCGAGCAGGCCGACCGTTTGCTCGCCGAATTGCCGCCGATCGACGTGTTGATCCTCGGCATGGGCGATGACGGTCACACCGCTTCGTTGTTCCCCAACAGCCCGAACCTGATCGATGCCTTGAAAGTCGACGGCACCCGTCGGTGCTATCCGATGCTGGCGCCGACCGTGCCGCATCAGCGACTGACCATGAGCCGCGCGCTGCTGGCCTCGGCCAAGACCACCGTTCTATCGATTTCCGGTCAGTCCAAACTGACCACTTTGAGTGCCGCATTGGCCGGTGACGATGTCGCCGCCATGCCGATTCGCGCGTTTCTGCAACCTACGTTAGAGATTTACTGGTGCCCATGAGCCAAGGATCAGCCGCTATGACAATCACATCCCCGACCGTTTCCATGGCGGACAAAATTGCCCTGATCGACAGCCTCTGCGCCAAGGCGCGGATCCTGCCGGTGATCACCATCGCCCGCGAACAGGACGTCCTGCCGCTGGCCGATGCCCTGGCCGCCGGTGGCCTGACTGCCCTGGAAGTGACCCTGCGTTCGCAGTTCGGCCTCAAGGCCATCCAGATTCTGCGTGAGCAGCGTCCGGAGCTGGTGACCGGTGCGGGTACTGTGCTGGATCGCACGATGCTCGCCGCTGCCGAAGCGGCCGGCTCGCAGTTCATCGTCACCCCGGGTATCACCCGTGACCTGCTCGAAGCCAGCGTCGATAGCCCGATCCCGCTGTTGCCAGGCATCAGCAACGCTTCCGGCATCATGGAAGGCTATGGGTTGGGTTATCGCCGCTTCAAGCTGTTCCCGGCGGAAGTCAGCGGTGGCGTTGCCGCCATCAAGGCCCTTGGCGGCCCGTTCGGTGAAGTGAAATTCTGCCCGACCGGCGGCGTCAGCCCGGCCAACATCAAGAGCTACATGGCGTTGAAAAACGTGATGTGCGTGGGCGGTAGCTGGATGCTGGATCCCGAGTGGATCAAGAACGGCGACTGGGCCCGCATTCAGGAATGCACCGCCGAGGCCTTGGCGCTGCTGGACTGATCGGCTTTTACCAAACACTTCGTTGTGTGTTCTACGGCTTTACGGTGCGCTTGGTCGGTGCACCGTTTTTTTTTGCCTGATGAAATACCGCTCCTGCAAGGGAAATGAGGCGATACATAGTTACCGCCTCTCGCCGCCCATCCAGCGTTAACCTGCGTTCATCTTATGGAAGAGAGAACGTCATGGACGACACCACCTCCGCAACACCCGCACCCTCCGTTTACCTGCTGTCTCCCGAGCAAATTGCCGGCCCGTATTTCCGCAATCCGAAACTGATCAGGCGCAACATCAGCGAGAGCGCCGATGGCATTCCCCTGGTGCTGCGACTGTCGATTGTCGATGCCATGACGGGGGAGCCGGTGACCGGAGCCCTGGTCGATATCTGGCATTGCAATGCGCGCGGTGCGTATTCGGGCTGGAGCAAGGTCAATCCGGACCAGGAAGTCGATGTCGGGGACATCGGCTCCATCCCGCGCACGGACGACGACACCTATCTGCGTGGCGGACAATTCACCGACAAAAAGGGCATTGTGCGGTTTACCACCATCTACCCGGGGTTCTATGCCGGCCGTACCTTGCACATTCATGTCGCCGTGCGCATTACGTCCGGCAACAATTACCTCGACGAACGACACGTCGCCTGGGTCGGTCAGCTCTACTTCCCCGAACCCGCTTCACGTTCGGTGCTAAACGCCCGGGACTACAGCGGCCGATCGGTCTCGCCGTTGAGCAACAATGAAGACACTTATTACCGCGAGCAGGCTGGCGAGGCTTCGACATTGACGGTCCACACCCTCGGTCGAGACTCGAACGAGGATGGCTTTTTCGGGCATACGACCATCGGTATCGACACGTTCGCCGCTTCGACGCAAATCAAGCCGGAGGACTTCGACAAATACACGGTCTGACGTCAGCGCAACTCGCTCAGCGCCCTGGCCAGCAGATCCATGTCGGCAGCGGTGGTGGTGAGCCCTGGTGTAATGCGAATGCAGGGCCCGCTCGCCGCGCCACTGCGGACCACGGTGAACAGGTTGTAATCGCTGAGCAGCCGCTCGACCATCGCCTGTTGATCGGTATGCCGGGTAAAGCGCATCGAGGTAATGCCGCAATACAGTCGCGGGTCATCGGGTGTCATGATCTCGATCCCCGGTAACTCGCGAACTGCATTGACCCACCGGTTGCGCAGGTAATTGAGCCGTGTGCTCTTGGCAGCGGCCCCGCCCATGGCCAGGTGCTCCTCGAACACCAGCGGCAGCGTCAGCAGGGCCGGGATGTTCGGTGTGCTGTAGGGCGTGCGGGCGCGGATATCGGTGACCGGGAAGTGCATCTCGCCCATGTCCGGGTCGATGTCGGCCAAACGCTCGGGGTCTATATAGATAAAGCCCAGCGTCAGGGGCGCGCCAATCCACTTGTGCAGGTTGAAGCCGGCGAAAGAAACGCCCAGCTCATCCAGATTGAACTCGATCTGGCCGAGGGCGTGCGCGCCGTCAAGGATCACGTCGATGCCGTATTCTTTGGCGGCAGCAGCAATGGCCTGCACGGGCATGACCAATCCGGTGCGATGGGTGACATGGGTCAGGGCCATCAATTTGAGCTTTGGATAACGCGCAAAAGCGTCGCGATAAGTCGCCAGCAAGCTGTCAAACGTTGCGGGGTGCGCGTGGTCGATTTCGATCACTTCCACGCCGCGATGCCGCGCCAGCCAACGCATCGCGCCTTTGACCGTGTCGTACTCCAGATCGCAAATCAGCACCTGATCGCCCGGCTGAAGGCGATTGTAATTGCGGATCAACGATTGCAGGCCGTCCGACGCGTTGCGGGTGAGGGCCACGGTGTCGACTGGAACGTCGATCAGGCGGGCGAGCTGCGCCCGGATCTCGAGACTTTCGATCTGTTCGAAACGCTGGCGTACATGCACCGAGTTGCTGCGGTTGATCAGCTCGATATTGCGCTCGTACTCCTCGACCACGGTGCGCGACATCCGTCCGAAGTAACCGTTTTCAAGGTTGATGGGCCCGGGTTCGACCGAGTAGCGGTCGGCAAAGGTTTTCCAGAAATGTTCATCACGGGCGCGACGGGTGTTATCGGGCATGAGCTACTCGGCTTTTTTGATGACGATGTCAGTGGCGCGGGGCAGGTTTGCCGTGTTTGGCGCGCAGCGGTTCGAGCAGGTCCGACAGACCGTTGTGGTCGATCTCCTGCATCAGGGCCAGCAATCCGCCCAGCTCACCGTGCGGGAATCCTTCACGGGCGAACCAGTTCAGGTATTGGCCGGGCAGGTCGGCAATGATGCGACCCTTGTATTTGCCGAAGGGCATTTCACGGGTGATCAACAGTTCGAGCTTTTCAGGGTTCATCTATCGGTCGTCTTGATTCGTCAGGCTGGAAAATACAGGCATTCTGCATGCAGGCCAATTGACAGTTCATGCAAAAAAAGCGGATACAGATTTGGTCGCTATAACTAACTTGTTGAAATATAACGCATAAATTCTCGGTTCGAAGCTGGCATGCAGGGTGCAATAGCTATTGCATCTTTCATCAACCCGCAAGGAATTGAAAAATGACCGACATGAATAAAGAAGCGATCTCTGTACTCAACGACCTGATTGAAACCAGCAAAGACGGTCAGGAAGGGTTCAAGACTTGCGCTGAAGACATCAAACACCCTGAACTCAAAACCCTGTTCGTGCAACGCTCCGCCGACTGCGCCACCGCCGCTGCCGAACTTCAGAGTGCCGTGCGTTCGATGGGCGGCGATCCGGAAACGTCCACCAGCGTCAGCGGTGATCTGCACCGTCGTTGGGTCGACGTCAAAGCGATGTTCACCGGCAAGGATGAAGAAGCCGTGCTGAACGAAGCCGAACGCGGTGAAGACCATGCACTGAAGGCATACAAAGAAGCCCTCGAAAAAATCAACAAGCACAATCTGGTGGGCATTCGTGACCTGGTTGAACGTCAGTACCACGGCGTGCAACGCAATCACGATCAGGTAAAAGCCCTGCGCAACCAGGCTCGCGCACGCTCTTAAGCGTTCGTAGCCTGTCAAAAACGCCAGCCAGTCTGGCGTTTTTTTGTGTCTGGGATTTAACGCTGGACGGAATATAGATAGCTCGCTAATAATTTGTTTTTCAAGTGACTTCAGTGAACCCGACTATCGTTAAAAACGTCCTTTCAAGAGTCTTTTACGTGCCTATCACTTTGCAGGCTTTGTTTGCGCCTGACCGCCGCGCCCTACAGTTCGCAATCAAAACCTTGATCGGTGGCGGTCTGGCCCTGTGGCTGGCATTGCGCTGGGGGCTTGAGCAACCCGCCTGGGCATTGATGACGGCGTTCATCGTCGCTCAGCCATTGTCTGGAATGGTGGTGCAGAAGGGGCTGGCACGGCTGCTGGGCACGCTGGTCGGCACGATTATGTCGGTGGTATTCATGGGCTTGTTCGCCCAGACGCCTTGGCTGTTTTTGCTGGCCTTGGCGTTGTGGCTCGGGTTGTGTACGGCGAGTTCAACGTTGCTGCGCAGTGCCTGGTCCTATTCATTTGTGCTGGCCGGTTACACGGTAGCGATCATCGCGTTGCCGGCCATTACCCATCCACTGACGGTGTTCGACCAGGCCGTGGCGCGCTGCACGGAAATCTGTCTGGGCATCCTGTGCGCCACGGCGGCCAGCGCGTTGCTGTGGCCGATGCGCGTCGAGCGACAACTGGCGGATCAGGCGCGAGCCGCCTGGAACAGCGGGATGAATGCTGCGCGTGCAACGCTGGCCGGCGATGCTCAGGCCCGTAAGGGGTTGCTGGAAATCCTCGGGCGAATCGTCGCGGTCGATGCCCAGCGCGAACATGCCTGGTTTGAAGGTGGCCTGGGTCGGCAGCGGGCACGAGCCATCAGCGGCTTGAGCCAGAAGCTCTTGATGCTGCTGCGCATCGCCCGTTCGGTGCGCCGTCAGTGGAAGCAGCTGGAACCACAGGAAGCCGAGCAACTGTCGCCGTGGATGACCGAGGTTCAGGTTGCGCTCAGCGGCGACGATACGGCGACCCTGCAAGCGTTGCGGCCGAGGTTGCTCGATGCGTCCCATGACCCGCACATCAGCTCCGCGCAGAGTTATTGCCTGGCCCGTTTCACCTTGTTGCTCGATACCGCGATGGCGGCCACTGCGGCGATGAAAGCGGTGGAGGAGGGGCGCGAAACGGTCGATCCGCCACGCACCCTGGCGCCGCACCGCGACCTGTCATTGGCGCTGGTGTTTGGCGCGCGTAGTGCCCTGGCGTTTCTGGTGGTGTCGTGCTTCTGGCTGGCGACGGCCTGGCCCGCCGCGTCGGGCGCCCTGGTGCTGACGTGCGTGGTGTGCAGCCTGTTCGCCAGTCGCGAGAACGGTGCGCAGATCGGCATGAGTTTTATGCGAGGCATTTTCCTGGCGATTCCGGCGGCGTTTTTCGTCGGGCAGATTCTGCTGCCGCAATGGAGCGGATTTGCCTTGCTCTGCATGGGCATGGGCGTGCCGTTGTTTTTCGGTGCGCTGGGCATGGCCAAGCCGCAGATTGGGGCCACGGCGACTTCGTTCTGTCTGCATTTCATCGTGCTGGTGTCGCCGCTGAACGCGATGAAATTCGACGTCGCCACGTTCTTCAACAGCGCCCAGGCGATGGTGGTCGGTGTCGGCGCGGCGGTGCTGGCGTTTCATTTGCTGATCCTGCGTAACCCGGCGTGGCATGGCCGCCGCTTGCTGGCAGCGACGCTCGACGATCTGGTGCGGCTGACCCGACGTAACCTGCGGGGTGCCGAAAGCTGGTTTGGCGGACGCATGGCCGACCGCTTGCTGCAACTGGCGCGGCACTATCCCGAGTTGCCGGAACCGGCGCGCAGTCGCTGGGATGACGGCTTGCTCGGCCTCGATATCGGCGATGAATTGTTGCATCTGCGGTTGAGCCTGGCGGTGGCGCAAGTGCCGGTCAGCGCACCGCAGCGGCGTTATCTCGAGCAGTTGGAAAAAGTCCTTGAGCAGGGCCCTGCGGGCAACCGCGCCGATGCGCTGGAACGACCCAGCGCAGATTTCTTGAAGACCTTGTACGCGTTGCCACCCAGCGACGCGGTGAAACTGGCTCAGGGCGCGGTGCTGCAATTGCAGAGCAGTTGGCGCGCCTGGTGCCGTCAACAGGAGCAAAGCCATGGGCTTGCGTGAGTGGTCGGTGGGCGGCGTGCTGCTCAGTCCGTTTTTGATTTATGTGCTGCTGGCACTGCTGGTCACCGGAGCCTTGCGCATGCTGTTGCGCCTGACACCGGTCGGCCGCTGGATCTGGCACGAAGCACTGTTTGATTGCGCCTTGTACGTCTGTGTATTGACCTTGATCACCGTCGTCCTCGGACCTTTATAAGGAGTTGAACATGCGTACCCCCGTACGTGTCGCGGTAACCTTGAGCCTGGTGGCGGTGGCGATCTTTGCCGGCTTCCATTTGTGGCAGTACTACATGCTTACGCCCTGGACCCGGGATGCGCGGATCCGCGCCGACGTGGTGGTCATCGCCCCGGACGTCTCGGGGTGGGTGCGTGAGCTCAAGGCGTTCGATAACCAGCCGGTCAAGGCGGGCGACCTGTTGCTGAGCATCGATCGTGACCGGTTCGAAGCGGCGCTGGAGAAGGCCCAGGCGGTGGTGCAGACCCGCCAGCAACAACTCAATCTGCGCGAACGCGAAGCCAGTCGCCGCGCCAGCCTCGGGCCGCAAGCCATCAGTGCCGAACTGCGCGAGAACGCACAAATCAACGCCGGTATCGCCCGGGGTGAATTGCGTGAAGCTCAGGCGGAAGCCAAGGTTGCCGAACTCAATCTGGCGCGCAGTCAGGTCCATGCGCCTCGCAGCGGCCACATCACCAACCTGCGCCTGGCCCAAGGCAATTATGTGAACGCCGGGCAGCCGGTGATGGCATTGATCGATGATTCGACCTTCTATGTGCAGGCGTATTTCGAGGAAACCAAGTTGTCGCGGATTCGGGTGGGCGATCCGGTGAAGATCTGGTTGATGAGCGCGGGCGAAGCGCTGGACGGGCATGTGGAAAGCATCAGTCGCGGGATTACCGATCGCAACACCACGCCAGATGGGCAGTTGTTGGCGGAGGTAGAACCGACGTTTAACTGGGTGAGGCTGGCACAGCGGATTCCGGTGCGGATCAAGATTGATAAATTGCCGGAGGGCATGAATCTGAGTTCGGGGATGACGGCGAGTGTGCAGGTAAGCGAACGCTAAATACGCTGCGCCGCAATCATTGTGGCGAGGGAGCTTGTCGGAACGCCGCACCGTCCCGCTCGGCTGCGAAGCAGTCTAAAAAACTCACGCCGCAGTTGATCAGATCAAACGCGGCGCCTGATTTGGGGGCGCTGCGCCCCCCAACGGGACGGTGCGGCGTTCCGACAAGCTCCCTCGCCACAGGTGAGAGGTGAATCAGCCGATGCTGATCGCCGGCAGGGTAGGCAGCGTCACCGTCTGCTGCTTGCGCGGCGCCAGAATCTCGGCCTCGCCATCCACTACCAATTCATCGCGCTGGTTAAACACCCGCGTGGCGATCCGCACACGAAACTTCGGCAGTTTCTCGAGAATTTCCAGGCGCACGGTCAGGGTGTCGCCAATCTTCACCGGCTTCTGAAAGCTCATCTGCTGACCGATATAAATAGTCCCCGGCCCAGGCAACTCGCAAGCCACGGCCGCGCTGATCAGCGCACCGCTGAACATGCCGTGAGCGATGCGCTCTTTGAACATGGTGCCGGCGGCGAATTCCGCGTCCAGGTGCACCGGGTTGTGATCACCCGACATCGCGGCGAACAACTGAATGTCGCGCTCTTCGACCGTCTTGCTGTAGCTGGCGGTCTGGCCGACTTCGAGGGCTTCGTATGGGGTGTTGGTAACCTGGGTCATCTGTTTCAATTCCTGTGACGAATAAAAAATCCACAAAAAAACTATTCCGATCTGGGTGGCCGGCGGTGGCTCAGCGCCTGGGCGATCCAGTTCAACACGTCATTGATCACTTCATCGCGGTTGCTCTCGTTGAACAGTTCATGCCGTGCCTGCGGGTAAATAGTCAGTTGCAGGTTTTGGCTGCCGGCCGCGCGTAGTGCATCGGCCAGATCTTTCAGACGTTTGCCTTCGCTCACCGGATCACATTCACCGCCAATCACCAGCAACGGCAGGCCCGGATCAATCTGAGCGAGATTGGACGCTTTGCTGATTTGCTGCAACCCACCGAGCAAATCGATCCACAGCTGATTGGTGCAACGAAAGCCGCAGAGCGGGTCGTTGGCGTACCGATCGACTTCCGCCGGATCGCGGCTTAGCCAGTCGAAACGCGTGCGCACCGGTTTGAATTTTTTGTTGAACGAGCCAAACGACAGCCACTCGATCAGCGCACTGCGGCCCTTGGGCCCCTGACGCAGTTTTTCGACACGGGCAATCTGACGTGCCGCGCGATAGAGCGCGATGGGCTGGAAGTTCGAACCGCTGAGCACCGCACCGTGCAGGCTGGCGCTGTGATGCAGCAGGTAGGCCTGGGCGATGTAGCTGCCCATGCTGTGGCCGAGTAGCACGATCGGCACGCCAGGATGTTGCTGGCCGATGTGCTGGTTGAGGCTCGCCAGATCGCCAACCACTTTGCACCAGCCATCGTCATCGGCGAAATGGCCGAGCGTCCCGTTTTCGGCAGTTTTGCCATGTCCACGCAGGTCCGGCGCGTAGACACCGTAACCCTGCGCGCAGAGTTTTTCCGCCAGGCGGGCGTAGCGACCGCTGTGTTCCGCCATGCCATGGGCCAGCAGAATCACGGCTTTCAAAGGCGGATCGGGCAGCCACTGGTTGACGAAGAGGCGGCTGCGGTCACTCGCGGTCAGCCAGAAAGTGTCGTGGATCATGGCGATTCCTTTGCATGGGGCTGCCGGGTATGAAAATAGCCTCGATGCATTGTATAGCGCATCCAGCGCTTGCCGTCTGATCAGGCCACGCCGCTGCAGCAAGATTCACGCGGTCAATGACGCCCATTGGCATATTTGCCTGATTCGCCATAGCTGCTAGTGTCCGTGAAGCCCCGCTTTTACAAAAGTGACAGAAAAGCGGCCCGGATAGGCTCAGGTAAAGAGGACAAGAACAATGCAACCTGATTTCTGGAATGACAAACGCCCGGCCGGCGTGCCCCTGGACATTGACCTTGGGGCCTATAAGTCGGTGCTTGAGGTGTTCGAGCGTTCCTGCAAGAAATTCGCTGATCGCCCCGCCTTCAGCAACATGGGCGTGACCCTGACCTACGCCGAACTGGAACGCTACAGCCTGGCGTTCGCCGGTTACCTGCAAGCCCACACCGACTTGGTGCCGGGGGATCGCATCGCGGTGCAGATGCCCAACGTTTTGCATTACCCGATTGCCGTGTTCGGTGCCTTGCGCGCCGGGCTGATCGTGGTCAACACCAACCCGCTGTACACCGCGCGGGAGATGCGTCATCAGTTCAAGGACTCCGGTGCCCGGGCGTTGGTGTACCTGAACATGTTCGGGGCCAAGGTCCAGGAAGTGCTGCCCGACACCGACATCCAGTACCTGATCGAAGCAAAGATGGGCGACCTGATGCCTGCCGCCAAGGGTTGGCTGGTCAACACGATGGTGAGCAAGGTCAAGAAAATGGTCCCGGACTATTCCTTGCCCCAGGCGATTTCCTTCAAGAGCGCGCTGCGTCTGGGCCGGGGCCTGGGCATCAAGCCGCTGAACGTCAGCCTCGACGACATCGCGGTGTTGCAATACACCGGCGGCACCACCGGCCTGGCCAAGGGCGCGATGCTGACCCACGGCAACCTGGTGGCGAACATGCAACAGGCGCGGGCATGCCTCGGACAGTTCGGCAGCGACGGTCAGCCATTGCTGCGCGAAGGTCAGGAAGTGATGATCGCGCCGCTGCCGCTGTACCACATCTATGCCTTCACGGCGAACTGCATGTGCATGATGGTGACCGGCAACCACAACGTGCTGATCACCAATCCACGCGACATCGGCGCCTTCATCAAGGAGCTGAAGAACTGGCGGTTCTCGGCACTGCTGGGGCTTAACACGCTGTTCGTTGCATTGATGGATCACCCAGACTTCAAGACCCTGGATTTCTCCAGCCTCAAACTCACCAACTCCGGCGGCACCGCGCTGGTCAAGGCCACCGCCGAGCGCTGGGAACAGCTCACCGGCTGCCGCATCACCGAGGGTTATGGCCTGACCGAAACCTCACCGGTGGCCTGCACCAACCCCTACGGCGACAAATCGCGGATCGGCACGGTCGGCCTGCCGGTGCCGGGCACCACCCTGAAAGTAATCAACGATGAAGGCGTCGAGCAGCCGCTGGGCGAGCGAGGCGAACTGTGCATCAAGGGCCCGCAGATCATGAAGGGCTACTGGCAGAAACCGGAAGCCACCGCCGAGGTGCTGGATGCCGAAGGCTGGTTCAAGTCCGGCGATATCGCGGTGATCGACCCGGACGGTTTTGTGCGCATCGTCGATCGCAAGAAAGACATGATCATCGTCTCGGGCTTCAACGTGTACCCGAACGAGATCGAAGACATCGTGATGGCTCACCCGAAAGTCGCCAACTGCGCGGTGATCGGCGTGCCGGACGAGCGTTCGGGGGAGGCGGTGAAGCTATTTGTGGTGGCCCGCGAATCAGGGGTCAGCCTTGAAGAGCTGAAGGCGTACTGCAAGGAAAACTTCACGGCGTACAAAGTGCCCAAGCACATTGTGTTGCGGGAGTCGTTGCCGATGACGCCGGTGGGCAAGATCCTGCGGCGGGAGTTGCGGGATATCGCGTAGTCGGTGAATGGCCGCGCTTCGCGCGTTCGCGGGCAAGCCTCGCTCCTGCAGGTTCGTGTCGTTCGTTAAGTCAGCGAACGATGCGAGCCTGCAGGAACGAGGCTTGCCCGCGAAGCTTTTAAACATCTGAAGCCCCCGGTTTCACAGGCTTTTCAGGGGTGTATAGAATTTTTGCTCTAAAATGACCGCTAGCAATTCTTGAGTCACAATTGTGACCGTAGAGGCCGCTTTTGGCTCTAGTCGACCCTTGGCAAAGCTGCTACTCTCGGCGCGCTTTGTGACGTCTCGGGCTTATGAAAGCGCTAGATTCACCGACAAACACACACCAATAATAATCGCATCAAATGCGGTGCTGAATTCGCGTTGCTGAGGAGTGGGCTTCCATGAACGAAGACTTTTGGAAGGATAAGTACCCTGCCGGGATTGCTGCCGAGATCAATCCAGACGAGTATCCGAATATTCAGGCAGTGTTGAAACGTTCCTGCCAGCGCTTCGCCGACAAACCGGCATTCAGCAACCTGGGCAAGACAATCACCTACGGTGAACTGTACGAATTGTCCGGTGCCTTTGCCGCTTACCTGCAACAGCATACCGACTTGCAGCCGGGCGATCGAATCGCCGTGCAACTGCCCAACGTGTTGCAGTACCCGGTCGCCGTGTTCGGTGCCATTCGCGCCGGGCTGATCGTGGTCAACACCAACCCGCTGTACACCGCGCGGGAAATGGAACACCAATTCAACGATTCCGGTGCCAAAGCCCTGGTCTGCCTGGCCAACATGGCGCATCTGGCCGAAATCGTCGTGCCGAAAACCGGCGTCAAGCACGTGATCGTCACCGAAGTGGCCGACCTGCTGCCACCGCTCAAGCGCCTGCTGGTCAACAGCGTCATCAAGTACGTGAAGAAGATGGTCCCGGCGTATCACTTGCCCAAGGCGATCAAGTTCAACGACGTGCTGAGCAAGGGCCACGGCCAGCCAGTGGCTGAAGCCAACCCGGCCAGCAGCGACGTTGCCGTCCTGCAATACACTGGCGGCACCACCGGCGTAGCCAAGGGCGCGATGCTGACCCATCGCAACCTCGTGGCGAACATGTTGCAGTGCAAGGCGCTGATGGGTTCCAACCTCAACGAAGGCTGCGAGATCCTGATCACGCCGCTGCCGCTGTACCACATCTATGCCTTCACCTTTCATTGCATGGCGATGATGCTGATCGGCAACCACAACATCCTGATCAGCAACCCGCGCGATTTGACGGCGATGGTCAAAGAACTGTCGAAGTGGAAGTTCAGCGGCTTCGTCGGCCTCAACACCCTGTTCGTGGCGCTGTGCAACAACGAAGCGTTCCGCAAGCTGGACTTCTCGGCGCTGAAAGTCACCCTGTCCGGCGGCATGGCCCTGCAACTGGCGGCAGCCGAGCGCTGGAAAGCGGTCACCGGTTGCGCCATCTGCGAAGGTTACGGGATGACCGAAACCAGCCCGGTCGCCACCGTGAACCCGATCCAGCACATCCAGATCGGCACCATCGGTATTCCGGTTCCATCGACCGTGTGCAAGGTCATCGACGATGCCGGCGTTGAACAGCCGCTGGGCGAAATCGGCGAACTGTGTGTGAAAGGTCCGCAAGTGATGAAGGGCTACTGGCAGCGTCAGGACGCCACCGATGAAATGCTCGACAGCGAAGGCTGGTTGAAGACCGGTGACATCGCGCTGATCCAGCCGGACGGCTACATGCGAATTGTCGATCGCAAGAAAGACATGATTCTGGTCTCCGGTTTCAACGTTTACCCGAACGAGCTTGAAGATGTGCTGGCGACCCTGCCGGGCGTGCTGCAATGCGCGGCCATCGGCGTGCCGGACGAGAAGTCGGGCGAGGCGATCAAGATCTTCATCGTCGCCAAACCGGGCGTGACGTTGACCAAGGAGCAGGTGATGGAGCACATGCGTGCGAACGTCACCGGTTACAAGGTCCCGCGCGCCGTGGAGTTCCGCGATGCGCTGCCGACCACCAACGTCGGCAAGATCCTGCGCCGCGAATTGCGCGACGAAGAGCTGAAGAAGCTCAACGCCAGGAAAGTCGGCGCGTAACAAACAAGAAGCCCCGCAGATGCGGGGCTTTTTGTTTGCAGCGATATCAGAACTGCTTTTGTGGCGAGGGAGCTTGCTCCCGCTCGGCTGCGCAGCAGTCGTCACCCAGTCGATGGAGTTACACCAAAAATACCGCAGCGTCTGTTTTGGGGTCGCTTCGCGGCCCAGCGGGAGCAAGCTCCCTCGCCACAGGGGATGTGTAAAGTTACAGGCGAAACGGCGCGAAATTGACGTTGGTGCCCGCCGGACGCATGTCCTGGAGGTACGAGTCCTTGTCGGCGCTCAGTTCCAGGCTCAAGGCGGCCTTGCGCTTGCCTTCGTTGCGCACCACCAGGCCTTCAAGCTTCTCGCGCAGGAATACCGTCGGCACTTTCAAGTGCAGCAGTTCGTCGGTTTCCGGCGTGTGCATCAGCAGGTGAACCCATTCGTACTGACCAATGGCCAGGCGCGCCACCGGGATATCGAACCACCAGATGTTGCGGTTGCGGTTCAGTTCGGTGAAATGGCAGTTGTTGACGCCAAGCACAGCACCGCCGAGTTCCTGGTTTCTGCGGGCAATGGCCTGCTTTTTATCGAGTTTCATAACATTCCTACGGGATTGGATCTTCAGCGCCATGGCCTGAATACGTTGCGCATTCTCGGGGGTTGGTCGGCAAACATAAAGCCCAACCTGCACTGAACGATGAAATGTCGCCGTGAAAATAAATGAAACTCCGTGCAAATGCTCCCGGTCAATCTTTGTGTAACGACTTTTTCCGTTGAATTGTTCACAGGAGAAACACCATGAGCAGCACTGGCGATAAAGTAAAAGGCATGGCCAACGAAGCCGCCGGCAACGTCAAGCAAGGCGTCGGCAAGGCCACCGGTAATGACAAAATGCGCGCAGAAGGCGTCGTGCAGGAAAGAAAAGGCGAGGCCCAGCAAGCGGTCGGCAAAGCCAAGGACGCGATTAAGAAAGGCGTCGACAAGGCTTGATTCGGCCTTTGATGAACAACATGAACGGCCATCCACGGATGGCCGTTTTTGTGTCAGCCTGAACTTGCGCACGGAAATTGTTTCAAAGTCGCCAAGTAGGCTACTTTGATGTAGAAAACGGCCCCTGAGTCGCCTCGACTTCAACCCAACCTGCGGCGAAAGGAGACGCTAATGTTTTTCCCCCACATGAAAGGCCTGCGCCTGCACCGTGTCATGATGCGCACGGTCACCGAGTTCGTCGACGATGAGATGTCGACCTATGCCTCGGCGCTGGCTTATCAAATGCTGTTTTCGCTATTTCCCTTCATCCTGTTCCTGATCGCTCTGATCGGTTTCCTGCACCTGCCGGACTTCTTCTCGTGGCTGCGTCTGCAATCGGAACTGGTCCTGCCGCCCCAGGCGCTGGAACAGGTGAACCCGGTGATCGACCAACTCCAGCAGTCCAAGGGTGGCTTGCTGTCGATTGGTATCGTGATTGCCCTGTGGACCGCATCCGCTGGCGTGCGGCTGATGATGAGCGCGATGAACGCCGCCTACGACGTGGTCGAAGGCCGGCCCGCGTGGAAGCGTTTTCCGCTGTCGATCATCTACACCGTTGGCATCGCCGGCATGCTGCTGATCGCCGCCGCGTTGATGGTGCTCGGGCCGCAACTGATGGGCTGGATTGCCGCGCAAGTCGGCATGGAAGACTTCATCGTGACCCTGTGGACCATCGTGCGCTGGCCCGTGGTGGTGATTTTGCTGATGGTGGCCGTGGCGCTGATTTATTACGTCATGCCGGACGTTAAACAAGAGTTTCGTTTTATCACCCCAGGTTCGGTGCTGGCGGTGGTGGTGTGGATCCTTGCCTCCGTGGGCTTTGGCCTGTACGTCAAGGAGTTCGCCAACTACAACGCCATGTATGGCAGTATCGGCGCGATCATCGTGTTGCTGCTCTATTTTTATATTTCCGCCGCGGTGCTGTTGCTGGGCGCGGAGATGAATGCAGTGATCGAGCACATGTCGACCGAAGGCAAGAATGACGGTGAAAAAGTCCCCGGTGAGCTCGATCACGAACCCAAACACCACGTTTCCGGACTGGGTCGGGATCACTCGATCAAGCCGCACACTGACGAAACCATAAAATGATCCGTGAAATCCTGAAAATGGGCGATGAACGCCTGCTGCGCATTGCTCCGCCGGTGCCGGCCGAGATGTTCGACAGCCCTGAGTTGTGGCAACTGATCGACGACATGTTCCAGACCATGGAAAGCGTCGGTGGCGTCGGCCTGGCTGCGCCGCAGATCGGCGTCGATCTGCAACTGGTGATCTTTGGGTTCGAACACAGCGAACGCTACCCGGACGCTGAAGCGGTGCCGCAGACCATTCTGATCAACCCGCTGATCACACCTTTGAACTCGCTGATGGAAGAGGGCTTTGAAGGTTGCCTGTCAGTGCCCGGCCTGCGCGGCGCGGTAGACCGTTATCAGCAGATTCGCTACGAAGGCTTCGATCCCAAGGGCCAGCCTATCTTGCGGATCGCCGAGGGATTCCATGCGCGGGTGGTGCAGCATGAATGCGATCACCTGATCGGCCGGTTGTACCCGTCACGGATTACCGACTTCAGCCAATTCGGCTTTACCGAAGTGATGTTCCCCGACCTCGACCCTGACGCCGACGACTGAGCCGAAAACACCACAAACCACGGTGGGAGCGAGCCTGCTCGCGAAGGCGGCGGGTCATTCACCGATGATGTCGAATGACACGCCGCCTTCGCGAGCAGGCTCGCTCCTACATGTCGAACTCACAGACGGTTCCAGGCCCATGGCGATCATCGGTTTGCTGCGGGCATAACGGCTCAACCGTTCGGTCATGGCGTAGGGCATTGGCGGATCGAAGGAAAACCCTCGGCGTTCATAAAAGCCCCGCAAGTCCGGGTGGCAGAACAGCCAGACCGGTTGGTCGAGACCGCGCACCGCTTCGGCGATCAACGCCGCCGCGATGCCCTGTTCGCGACAGGCCGGATCGACGAACAACCCCGTCAACCAATGCCCGCCCGAGACCGGCCGCAAACACAGCGCGCCAATGATCTCCTCGCGTCTGGCGACCCACAGCTGAGCGTCGCGAACCGCTTTCATCGACGATTGGTGGGTGCGATAAAACTTGTTCATCAACGGCCATAACGGCTCGGCGAGCAGGGTGTACTGGGTGTCGGGCATGGGTTCGATCTGTCGGTGCGCAAAGCGGGTGATTATAAAAGAACGCGCGGCCGGCGATAGGTGTATACCTGATCTCACATCCCGTATGAGTGGAGTACGTATCATGGCCAAAGGCATGGATTCAAAAAAAGCGGCAAAGAAGAAACCGGCGAAAACCGCCGATGAAAAGCGCGCAGACAAGAAGGCCAAGAAGGTGGATGTGTTCGGTCATTGATCTCGCCACAAGGGAGCCCGGTCTTCGGGCTCCTGCTGCATGCCTAAAGAAATAACCCAATAATCTGCAAGATTTCCCTGCGCCATTGCACAGAGGGGGACGAGTCCCCGATCTGAGCAACGCCATGCCCCATTACTTCGATGCCGCCCACGGGCAGACATTGCGAGTTCGTTTGATGCGCTGCAGCGCTACAGGCATTCCTGATTTGCCTCGCTGAACCGATTTTGTCCTCAATACTGGCCGACTAGTGGCCTTGCGCCCCTCTATCGACTGTCTACGCTCACTTCTAACTACCCATGTCGCTCGCCATATGAAAGATGGCGCAGCAAGAGTGCCCAACCCAAGGCGCCGACAGGGAGTAACAAGGAGCTGGCCGGTAAAGGGAATTACTTATGAAACCGTTAGGGCTGGCCCGGTCCCGGGCTATCAAGAGAAGGATGTCTTGATGAGTGCGTTGCTGCATGGACACTCCGATTGAACATCATTGATCACCTGACACTTCCTCCCGTGGAGGAACGCGTGTGCCTGTTCCATAGAACGTTGTGGTGGATCCGTTGAAAGACCAAAGACCTTTCATCAATCAAAAGAACGCGCTGAAGGTGATACGACCATGTTTAACCTACATCACAAGGCTGACCTGCTGGAAATCGAGCGCTATAGCTGCGCGTTGAGCGAAGCCAACGCCAAGTTGGCGGCGGTCAGTCGATCAATGGCGATGATCGAGTTCACGCCGGACGGCATCGTGCTGGATGCCAACGACAACTTTTGCAGTGTCATGGGGTACAGCGCCGACGAAGTGCGCGGCAAACATCATCGGATCTTTTGCGAGGAAGCTTTTTATCGCAGCGAGGCTTACGCGAAGTTGTGGCGCGACCTGGCCCGTGGCGAACCGGTGGGCGGGAGCTTCTTGCGCTTGAACAAGCGCGGCAAGGAGGTCTGGCTCGAAGCCAGTTACATGCCGGTGTTCGGTCCCGACCGTCAGGTTAAAAGCGTGATTAAAGTTGCCACTGACATCTCCGCCAGGGTTTACAAGGAACACGAAGAAGAAAGCATGCTCGCCGCCATAGGTCGTTCCATGGCGGTGATCGAGTTCACCCCCGAGGGAAACGTCATCACGGCCAACGATAACTTTCTGAAGACGATGCATTACTCGCTCAACGAAGTGGTGGGGAAACACCACAGCCTGTTTTGCCACCGCGCCGAATCCGAGTCGTCGGCTTACAAAGCGTTCTGGGCATCACTCAATCGCGGCGAGTATCACTCTCATCGTTTTGAACGCAAAGATAAACACGGCCATACCGTGTTTCTCGAAGCGTCCTACAACCCTTTGTTCGACGCCAAGGGCCGGCTCTACAAAGTGGTGAAGTTTGCCAGCGACATCACCCGGCAAATCGCCACGTTGCAAACCGCTGCGGAGTCGGCGCACAGCACGTCGGTGCAAAACGACGCTTGTGCACAGAAAGGTTCTCAGGTGGTGCAGCAAACGGTGCAGATCATCCAGGACATTTCCCGGGATTTGAACGAAGCCGCGCTCAGTATTGATGCCGTCAGCAAACAGTCCGACATCATCGGCACCATCGTGCAGACGATTCGCGGCATTGCCGACCAGACCAACTTGCTGGCGCTCAATGCAGCCATCGAAGCGGCCCGGGCCGGCGAGCATGGGCGGGGTTTTGCGGTGGTCGCCGATGAAGTACGCAGCCTCGCGGCACGCACGAGTCAGGCGACGCTGGAGATCGTCGACGTGGTGCGCAAGAACCATGACCTGTCGTTGAGCGCGGTGACCAGCATGCAGTCGAGCTTGAGTCGAACCGGACTTGGGGTGGAACTGGCGAACGAGGCGGGGGAAGTGATCCTGGAGATTCAGCAGGGATCGCGGCATGTGGTGGATGCGATCAGTCAGTTCAACGAAACGTTGCAGTTGAACTGACTGATCGCGTCGCGTCTCTTGTAGCAGCCGGCTGTGTCGGTTGCTGCATGAAGTGCAGGGTTCCCTGCCGTTAAAGCGAAGCGAGGAACTTGTCGACCACCTGGCTACTGCCTTTCTCACTGTTGGCGTTTTCTTTCTCGACCTGCGCCAGTTTGACCTTGTCCTCCGTGCGCTCGGCGATCTCTTTGGCGATCGCCTGTTGTTTCTCCGGTGGCATGGCTTGTACTTCTTCTTCAGTCAGCCCCATCTCTTGCAGAATGCTGTCGCGCAGGCGCTGCTCCGGCGTTTTGCTCATGTAGTCCTTGAAGTCGCTCATGGCGGCGCTGTCCGTGACCCTGGCTTTAACATCGGCCGGCAGTTGGAGAGACTCGAGCGCTTGCAATTGCACGCGGGTTTTGGCGAACGCTTCATCCACGTTATCGCTGATTTTGCTCGCCTCGCTGACTTGCCGGGTGGCGTCCCGGGTGGCGGAAGTCTGCACCTGCGCGGTTTGCGCCTGAACGTTGCTTTGCAACGTTTGCAGCATCGCCCCCTGAAGGCCGGCAGCGGCTTCAGCCGCAGGATCATCGCCGGGCTTCTTGGAGAGCGGGATCATTAACGTTTGTTGTTTGGCACTGACCAACATGATGAATAGACCTTGCAGGTAGTTGTGGTGCGGTGCTTTGAGCAAATAGTATGCCTATAAGCAAAAACCACTATAAATCAACCAGTTAGTGAGTGCTGGCCGAGGGGGTGACGTGGGTTCTGCGGTTAGTCTTTGCCGCTTGGCGGCAAACAAGGCAGGGCATCAAGGCAGGCCATTGCAGCCGAACTTGAGGAACCCCGGACGTTGTGCCAGTCGCTGAAAATACTCGTCGATGGCCGGGTAATCGGGCCGCTCCATCGGGGTCATCAGCCAGCGGTTGACGGACAGCCCGATGACAATGTCGGCGAGGGTGAAGCGTGGCCCGGCGACGTAAGCTTTGGTCGCCGCGAGCTGGTGTTCGAGGATGCCCATCTTCTGGTTCCAGCCACGTACACCGGCAGCAATGTGATGCGGGTCCTGGAACTCCGGATCTTTGCGCACCAATGCCGTGAACGCATAGCTCCATGAGGCATTGAGTTCAGTGGCTTGCCAATCCATCCATTGCTCGACCCGAGCGCGCGCGGCCGGTTCGTGGGGGAGCAGATCGGTGTTCTGGTGTTTGCCGGCCAGATAACGGCAGATGGTGTTGGACTCCCACAGCACTCCAGCGTCGTCGATGATCACCGGCACCAGCGCGTTGGGATTGAGCCGCAGAAACTCCGGTGTGTGGGTTGAGGCATAACCGCTACCCCAATCCTCGCGTTCGTAGGCAACGCCCAGTTCTTCACAGGTCCACAGGACCTTTCTGACATTGATGGACGACGCCTTACCCAAAATCTTCAGTGCATGTTCCATTGAGCTACTCCGTTAGCGATTCGACGCTTCAGGAATCTGACAGACATTGCGCGGTTTTCAAACCGGATCCGGCAACGCCGAGGCGGGCAAACCAAACGTGCGATCAAACAGCCAGTTGAACGCGAAGGTGTAGCACGGGATGAAAATGATCAGCGCCAAGTCCAGCAGGAAAGCCTGCACCAGGCTGATGTTCATCCACCAGGCGATCAGCGGGATGAGAAACACTATCAAGGTTAGTTGAAATCCCACGGCATGGGCGATGCGCCGTTTAACGGTGCGGGTGCGCGATGGCTGACGACGTTCCCAGCGCTCGAACACTGTGGTGTAGATGAAATTCCAGGTCACTGCGATGGTGGTGATGATGACGGCCAACGGCCCGGTGCTGCCAGGCGAGGTGCCGGACAGCAATGCCAGGCCCAGCGTCGAGAAGGTCATGCCAAAGACTTCGAACAGCGACACGTAGACCAGTTTTCGTTTAACGCCTTGCATGGAGTTTTGCCTCTTTCTCGCGAACTTGAAGCCAGCAGCACTGGCGAAGGCGACGAAAGATAGCTTCAATAGTACTGACAGAAAAAGTCAGAAGCTTTCAGTTTTATTGATAGGACGAGGAATGAATTTTAACAGCGACAGCATCGAGTTGTTCCTGGCCGTGATCGAGCGCGGTTCGTTTTCGGCGGCGGCGCGTGCGCTGGGCAAAGTGCCGTCGGCGGTGAGCATGGGCATTGCCAACCTGGAAGCCGAGCTCGGATATCCGCTGTTCGATCGCAGCCATCGCGAACCGGTGCCGACGGCGATGGCCAGTGCGTTGGTGCCGCACGCGCGGTTGATCGCCGAACAGCTCAAGCAGCTGCAGGTGCATGCGATCGAGCTGTCGCTGGGGCTGGAAAGCAAGTTGTCCATTGGCGTCGTGGCAGACCTCGACAAGCGCCATTTGCTGGCCGCGATCAAGGTCATCGCCCAGCGTCATCCGCTCCTGGAGATAGAACTGCTCAGCGCGCCCCAGGACGATGTGCTGGCGATGCTCCACAGCGGTCGCGTCAGCGTTTGCCTGGCCTTCGCGGGGTTGAGCATGAACGTACTGGAGCGATTCCAGTTCGTCGGCACCGAGCGCGTGATCGCCACGCTGGCAGCGGACAATCCGCTGTTTCAGGGCGAGGATTTGTTTCTGGAGGATCTGGTTCACGTGCGGCAAATCATCGTTGCCAGTCGCGACCTGCCGATCAGCGAAACCCGGCCTTTGGTGGGCGAATCCTATTGGCGCACCGACACCCTCGCCATGGCGCTGGAAATGGTCGAAGCCGGATTGGGCTGGGGCAATTTTCCGTTGTCGGTGGTCCAACCGTTGCTCGATGCCGGAAGACTCAAGCGCCTGAGTTTCCGCAACATCGAGAACGGTCTGGTGCTGCCGGTGCACGCGGTATGGCTCAAGAGCCAGCCGTTGCAGAAAGGCGCAATGGCGTTCGTCGAACTGATGGGTCGCTGAGGCAATCCCTTGTGGGAGTGAGCCTGCTCGCGATGAGGACCTGACGGTCAACATTGATGGTGACTGACCCACCGCCATCGCGAGCAGGCTCGTGCCAACCTGGGTCAGGTACTTTCGCGCACCTTCAACTCAAACCCCATGTCCTGCACCGGTTTCGCCACGGTGTTGCCCGCCAGCAAGGTCAACATCAACTCCGCCGAACGTCGGCCAATCGCCTCGCGCGGGGTACTGATGCTGCTCAGGCGCGGGACCATGTGCGCCGAGGCGGGCAGGTCGTTGAAACCGAGGATCGCCACTTGTTCGGGGATTTTGATCCCGCAACGCATCGCTTCAAGCAGGGCGCCCTGGGCCAGGTCGTCGTTGCCGAAGAAAATGGCATCGACATCAGGATGATTGGCGAGCAGTTGCAGGAACAGTTCGCCCCCCAGGCCGACGGAGGAGGCGCGCGGCGTCAGCACTTCCAGGTCCGGGTCATACAAACCGGCCTTTTGCAGGGCTTTGCGGAAACCTTCGCCGCGCAGCAAGGTGCGTTGATCCAGCTGCGCGCCGATGTAGGCCAGGCGCTTGCGCCCACGTGACAGCAAATGGTGCGCCGCCGTTTCACCCGCCGCGAGTTGCGAGAAACCCACGCAATTGAGCCCGGCGGCGCTGTCCAGTTCCATCATGTACACGCACGGAATGTTGCTCGCCTCGATCATCCGTCGCGAACTTTCGGTGCGGTCGAAACCGGTCAGCAGCAAACCGCGAGGCTGATACGCCATGTAATTGCGCAGCAGGTTTTCTTCTTCATCGCGCGAATAATGGAAGTTGCCGATGAGCACTTCGAAGCCCTTGGGGCGCAAAACCTGATGAATGGCTTCCAGCGTATCGATGAACAGCAGGTTGGACAGCGAAGGCACCAAAACCACCACCGAATGGCTCTGGGCCGAGGCTAAGGCGCGGGCGGCAGGGTTGACCACGTAGTTGAGTTCAAGGGCCGCTTTCTGCACTTTTTCCACCAGTTCGGTGGCCACCGTGCTGACGCCGCGCAAGGCGCGGGAGGCGGTGATCGGGCTGACACCGGCCAGGCGTGCCACTTCGTTCAGGGTAGGGCGGCCAGTGGTGCGCGTATTCTTATCGTTTTTAGGGGAGATCATCGGACGGCTTGCCAAACAAAATTCGAGGCACTAAGGTAGCGCTGTCTCGATGCAGCTGCAAATGCGTGAGCGGGGTTTGCCTGATCCCCGCTTTTTGGCATTGGGAACGAACATGCTGCAACCCACAAAAATGACAAGAAGGCGTCGGCAACTTCTGCTTTTGCTCAAGCGTCATAACTGGCAAAGGTAGCGCTGTCTGCGCGCTGAGGTGTTACATGAATCATTCCATCACCGCCCTGGTCATCATGGGCGTTGCCGGTTGCGGCAAGACTTGCGTCAGCGAGGCCTTGTGCCAACTCAGCGGCGCGACCGCCATTGAAGGCGACACTTTCCACCCTGCCGCCAATATCGAAAAGATGAGCGCGGGCATCCCCCTGAACGACGAAGACCGTGCCGGCTGGCTCGACAGCCTGTGCGATGAATTGCGCCGCGTCGACGCTCAAGGCCAGCGCCCGGTGCTGACCTGCTCGGCCCTCAAACACAGTTACCGCGAACGTCTGCGCAGCGCCTTGCCGGGCCTGGGCTTCGTGTTCCTTGAGCTGACCCCTGAAGTCGCCGCTGATCGTGTCTCCCACCGGCCGGGCCACTTCATGCCTTCGACCCTGATCGACAGTCAGTTCGCCACCCTTGAATCCCCCGTTGGCGAGCCCTTGACCCTGGCGCTGGACGCTTCGAACCACAGCGTCGAGCAACTGGCGAAGCAAGCGCATGTCTGGTGGCAGGCCCATGGCCTGAAACAGGCCGTATGAGTTTTTTTCGAAGAGATAGCGCTGTCCTGATGGCGTGCGAGTTACCCGCTTTAATAACAACAACAACCAGGAGACACCCCTAATGTTTGGCATGTCCCACGAGACGTTCCTGCTGCTCGATGCAGTGGTCACGGTGATCGGGCTTATCGTCCTGATCACCAAGTTCAAGTTCCACCCGTTCATTGCCCTGATCATCGCCGCAGCCTTTCTCGGGCTGACCTCCGGCATGCCGATCGGCACCATCATCAAGGCGTTCCAGGACGGCTTCGGTGGGGTGCTCGGTTTTGTCGGGATCATCCTCGCGCTGGGCACGATGCTCGGCAAAATGATGGCCGAGTCGGGCGGGGCGGATCAGATTGCCCAAACCCTGATTCGTGCATTCGGCAAGGACAAGGTGCAGTGGGCGATGATGTTCGCCGCGTTCCTGGTCGGCATTCCGCTGTTCTTCGAAATCGGCTTCGTGCTGCTGATCCCGCTGGTGTTCATCGTCGCCCGACGTACCGGCGTGTCGATCATCAAGATCGGTATCCCGCTGCTGGCCGGTCTGTCCGCCGTGCACGGCCTGGTTCCGCCGCACCCGGGTCCGTTGCTGGCCATCGGCGTGTTTGGCGCTGACATCGGTAAAACCATTCTTTACGGTCTGATCGTTGCGCTGCCGACGGCCATCATTGCCGGTCCGATCTACGGCACGTTCATCGCCAAATACATCCCCGGCCATCCTAACCAGGAACTGGTGGATCAACTGGCACGTGAAAACGAATCTGCCGATCTTCCGAGTTTCTCCATCACCTTGATCACCGTGCTGTCGCCGGTTTTCCTGATGTTGCTCAAAACCTTTGCCGATGTGGTGCTGCCGGACGGTAACTTCTTCCGCACCTTCATGGACCTGATCGGTCACCCTATCTCGGCCCTCCTGCTGGCGTTGCTGCTGTCGCTATATACCTTCGGCTACAAGCAAGGCATTAGCTCCAACCAGATGCTCAAATGGCTGGACGCGAGCCTTGCGCCGACCGCTGCGATCATTCTGATCATCGGTGCCGGTGGTGGCTTCAAGCAGATGCTGGTGACCAGCGGCGTTGGCAATGTCATCGGCAACATGGCGGTGGCCGCGCAGATCTCGCCAATCCTTCTGGCGTGGCTGGTGGCGGCGGTGATTCGTATCGCGACCGGTTCTGCAACCGTGGCGACCATTACTGGCGCAGGCATCGTGGTGCCGGTGGTGGGGATGATTCCGGGTGTGAACCGTGAGCTGCTGGTGCTGGCCACCGGTGCCGGTTCGTTGATTCTGTCTCACGTCAACGACGCGGGTTTCTGGCTGGTGAAGCAGTATTTCAACATGACCGTGGCGGAAACCTTCAAGACCTGGACCGCGATGGAAACCATCCTGTCCATCGTTGCGCTGGGCTTTATCCTGTTGCTGTCGATGTTCGTCTAAACACTGCAAAACAAATGTGGGAGCGAGCCTGCTCGCGAAAGCGGACTGACATTCAACCTCTTCTTTGAATGTGATGTCCTCTTCGCGAGCAGGCTCGCTCCCACAATGTCATGTGTCAGTCGTCAAGATTTGTTGACTAACCCATCCGCCCGAAACATCCCGCGAATCCCACGCACGGCCTGACGAATCCGGTCTTGGTTTTCGATCAGCGCAAAGCGCACATGATCATCCCCATACTCACCAAACCCGACGCCTGGCGAGACGCAGACCTTGGCCTCGGCGAGCAATTTCTTGGCGAACTCCAGCGAGCCCAAGTGCGCATAGGCTTCGGGGATCTTGGCCCAGACATACATCGCCGCTTTCGGATTCTCGACCATCCAGCCCAGTTCGTGCAGGCCTTTGACCAGCACGTTGCGACGCTGCCGATACTGCTCGGCGATGTCCTTGACGCACTGCTGATCGCCTTCCAGCGCCGCAATCGCCGCGACCTGCAGCGGGGTGAAGGTGCCGTAGTCGTGGTAACTCTTGATCCGCGCCAGAGCGTTGACCAGTTCAGCGTTGCCGACCATGAAGCCGATGCGCCAGCCCGCCATGTTGTAGCTCTTGGACAGGGTGAAAAATTCCACCGCGATGTCCTTGGCGCCCGGCACCTGCATGATCGACGGGGCTTTCCAGCCGTCATAGACGATGTCGGCGTAAGCCAGGTCGTGCACCACCAAAACGTCATACTGCTTGGCGAGGGCGATCACCCGCTCGAAGAAGTCCAGTTCCACGCATTGGGCGGTGGGGTTCGACGGGAAGCCGAGAATCATCATTTTCGGTTTCGGGATCGAGCCGCGAATCGCGCTTTCCAGTTCAGCGAAGAAGTCCACGCCCGGGATCAGCGGCACCGAACGCACCTGGGCGCCGGCAATCACGGCACCGTAGATGTGAATCGGATAACTGGGGTTCGGCACCAGCACGGTGTCGCCCTGGTCGAGGGTGGCCAGCATCAGATGCGCCAGGCCTTCCTTGGAGCCGATGGTGACAATGGCTTCGGTTTCCGGGTCGATATCGACCTCGTAGCGATCCTTGTACCAATTGGAAATGGCTCGGCGCAGACGCGGGATGCCCTTGGACGTCGAGTAGCCGTGGGTGTCTTCGCGCTGGGCGACGGTGACCAGTTTTTCGACGATGTGTGGCGGAGTAGGGCCATCAGGGTTGCCCATGCTGAAGTCGATGATGTCTTCGCCACGACGACGGGCGGCCATCTTCAGCTCGGCAGTGATGTTGAATACGTAAGGGGGGAGTCGATCTATGCGCGCAAAGCGGCGCGGCGAACCTGGGTTAGCCATTGTTGCCTCGGTAACGTGAGCGCCCGGAACCGTCCGAGCGACGCTGGCCACTGCGGTGGCCTGTGGCGGAATGTAAGGGCTGTTGTGGCACACTGTCCAGCGACTCTGTAAACAAATTTGTCCGAAGGAACCCGGTTGATGGAATTTACCAGCGGCTTTCTGCTGAGCCTTTCGCTGTGCCTGGATATCGGCGTGGCCAACATCGCGATGATCACCCTGGCCATGCAGCGCGGCTATTTTCAAGGCTTTGCCCTGGGCTTGGGCACTTGCGTCGGTGACCTGATTTACGCGGTGCTGGCGTTGGCGGGCATGACCGTTTTGCTGCAATACGAAACCGTGCGTTGGGTGCTGTGGATCGGCGGTTCAGCGTTGCTGGTTTATTTCGCGGCGAAGATGATCTATTCGGCGATTCACCATGAAGCGGTGTTGGCGCAGTCCGCCGAGGTGGGGCAGAACTCTCACCGCAAGGAGTTTTTCCGCGGGATTTTCCTGGCCATGTCGTCACCCAGCGCCATTCTCTGGTTTGCGGCCGTGGGCGGTACGCTGATCGCGCGCTCCGGTGGCGGTGACGCCGTCAGCTCGGCGCTGTTTCTCGGCGGTTTTCTGTGCGCCGGAGTGTTCTGGTGCGTCGCGTTGTGCTTCGCCGCGAGCCACGGCGGCAAGTTGCTGGGCGACAAACTGCTGCGTTACTCCTACATGGCATCGGCGGCGATCTTCTGCTATTTCGCGGTGTACGTGATTCTATCGGGCTATAACGAGTTTGTTGGTGCGGGCGCCGTCGAGCAGTTGCACGCCCTGTAATTAGGCGAATCGGGTTTGGCTTCTATACTCCCAGCCGAACCCATTTTTTTTGCAGCAAGGAGTTGAGTCATGGATGAGCAAACAGGCGTGAAACCGGCCGAGCCACGCTTCGAACATGGGCATTTTCTGCTCATTGCAGGGCTGGGTGGTCGATTTACCCAGCAGACCACACAAGGCATTCCCGAGCTCTGGGAAAAATTCATTCCCGAGATGGGCAAGATACCCGGCCAAAAAGGTGAAGTGACCTACGGTATTTGCTGCAATCCCGATGGCAAAGGCGGGTTTGAGTACATCGCCGGCGTCGAAATCGCCAAACTCGACGACCTGCCCGAGAAGTACCGCTGGGTCGAGGTTCTACCCCAGCATTACGCGGTGTTCGAACACAAAGGCACACTGGACCAGTTGCCCGCGACCTTTCAGTACATCTGGAAAACCTGGCTGCCGCAGTCCGGCCATCAGGCGGCGGACGCGCCAGAGTTCGAACGCTACAGCGAAGACTTCAACCCGAAGCTCAACACCGGCGTGCTGGAAATCTGGCTGCCGCTGAAAGACAAATGACCGCATCAAGAGGCGGACCCACGTCCGCCTCTTGATCGTTACTTGCTCCGCTTCATCCGCCGCGACCGCATCACGTCAATCGACAACGTCACAAAGCCAAACGTGCTGATGCCCAACAGCAAGAGAAGTCCGATCTGAACGCTGCTCATGGTGTGTTCCCCCTATCGATGATCAGAGACAGGCAACACCAATAATCCGATCCGATCGGCAATGAAAGCGCCTATACGAAGGCTTTACGACATCAGCAGTGATCGATATGAACACCTTATT
Source organism: Pseudomonas sp. FSL W5-0299 (assembly GCF_005930655.1). Lineage (NCBI taxonomy): Bacteria > Pseudomonadati > Pseudomonadota > Gammaproteobacteria > Pseudomonadales > Pseudomonadaceae > Pseudomonas > Pseudomonas sp. FSL W5-0299. The sequence goes on along the minus strand of NZ_RXHX01000011.1, from coordinate 33,530 downwards.
AATTTATGATCCCCAGCCTTTCCCACGCTGAATCCGAGCTGCCATGAACACCGTCATCCGCCACGTCACTCCCGCCGACCTGGACCGCTGCTTCGCCATCGAAACCGTTGCCTACGAAGGCGACGAAGCCGCCACACGGGAAAAAATCGCCACGCGCATCGCCACCTGGCCCGACGGTTTCATCGTCGCCGAAGTAGACGGCGTTGTAGCCGGTTTCATCAATTCCGGTGCGGCGTTTCAGGTGGAAATGTCAGACGAAGCGTTCAAGGAGCTGATTGGCCACGACCCGGCCGGGCCGCACGTCGTGATCATGTCGGTGGTGGTGCACCCGGATTTTCAGGGGCAGGGGCTGGCGAAGCGTTTGATGGGCGAATTCATCGAGCGCATGCGGGCGATGGGCAAGACCCACATCCATCTGATGTGCAAGGAACGGCATATTCCGCTGTACGCCGGATTCGGCTTTGCCTACATCAAGCCGTCGGCCTCCGACCACGGCGGAATGGCGTGGCATGAGATGGTTCTGGCGCTGTAACCAACATATATCAAGCACCGAAGATCCCCTGTGGGAGTGAGCCTGCTCGCGATGGCGGTCTGACAGTCGACACTTCTGTTGAAGGTTATGCCGTCATCGCGAGCAGGCTCGCTCCCACATTGGTTAGGGGGCGTGTCAGTAAAGACTGTCCCGCACCCGCGCCGGCGCTTCCCGGTCATATGTTTCGGCATCGAACTGCCCGTCATTCAAGCGCTTGTGAAAAGCCCCCGCCGTTGGCAGTGCCGAGCGCTCCAGATGCTTCTCGGGGTTCCACAAATCCGAACGCACAATCGCTTTCGAGCAATGGAAGTACGCCGCGTCCACGGTCACCAGCATCACTGTGCGCGCCGGTTTGCCGTTCACCGCAAAGCTCTCCAGCAACGTCGGTTCCGCGCTGATCTGCGCCGTGCCGTTGACCCGTAACGTCTCGCCGATGCCGGGGATGATGAACAGCAGCGACACCCGCGAATCGAGCACCACATTGCGCAGCGTGTCGATGCGGTTGTTGCCCGGACGGTCCGGGATCGCCAGGGTCTTCGGGTCGATGATCCGCACGAATCCCGGCGTGTCGCCACGAGGCGAACCGTCCAGGCCATCAGGCCCGGCCGAGCTGATGATGACCAGCGGCGAGGCGCGGACCATGGCCTGATAGTCCTCGTTCAGAAAGGCAATCTGTTTGCGCACGGCGCGGTCGTGGGGTTGGCCGTAGATTGCTTCCAGTGCTTCGATACTGTCGAGCATAACCACCTCAGAAAACCAGACTCATGCGCCGTTCATAACCGATCCGGCCCTTGTACGCCTCGCCGCTGTCGACCCAGCCAAATTTTGCATAGAGCGCAATGGCGGCCTCATTGTCCGCGTCCACCGAGAGTTCCAGCGCTTTGATTTCCGGAAACGCCAGCCGGGCCACGTCGGGCAAAGCTTGCAGGCAAGCCTTCCCATAACCTTTGCCTTGAGCGCGGTGATCGACTTGCAACGCATGCAAGGTCGCGCTGTGTTCATCGGCCCAGGCCGGCAACACGGGCGGGCGTTTGAGCAGCAGGAAGGCCACGGGAACCTCCTCGGCCAGTAGCGCAAATCCCTTGACGCCGGGACCGGGTTTGGACAGCAAGGTGTGCAATGCACCGTGGATGTCGCCGGAGAATTTAATCTGCTCTTTATGCACTTCGATGGCCTCGATCTGCTGGCGCTGGCGCGCGTTCAGGCGTTCGTAAGGCACGAGTCGGATTGTCACTGGAGTGTCCTTTTTCCAACAAAATAGGCGTTGGATTCTAACGAGTTTGCATTCATGGATTATTTTTATTTCGACTGTCGATTTGGCGGTGCGCCAGACGACTAAGGGTGTCTTCACAACAAAAACCACGGAGAACCACCATGAACGCAACCCAAGAAATCCAGGCCCTGATCGACACCTATCGTGAGGCGGTCATCGCCAAGGACGTCAAAAAACTCATGCAGCTGTATGCCGACGACATCGTCTCCTACGACGCGGTCAAGGCCTTGCAGTTTCGCGGCAAGGCGGCTTACCGCGCGCATTGGGAGGAGTGCATGGAAATGTGCCAGGGCGCGCACACGTTCGACTTCGCCCACTCGAACATCGTCGCGGACGAGCACGTCGCCTTCGCTCACTGGCTGGCCCATTGCGGCGGCACCAACGAACAAGGTGAAACCCAGGCCTGCTGGATGCGTGTGACCGCCTGCTATCGGCGCGATGCCGGGCAATGGCGCATCGTCCATGAACACTGGTCGGCCCCGTTCGACATGACCAGCGGCACGGCGCTGTTCAACCTTGAACCCTGATCACCGGGCTGTTTATCGGGAAGCAGCGCCAAAACGCCAATCAGCAGCCATAGTTGATCAGTTCGATCCGGGAGAGCCCACATGAAGTACCTATGCCTGGTCTACAGCAACGAACAGGAGTTGCACTCGCTGCCCGACAGTCCCCATGACGCCGAGTGCATGGCCTACGCCGAGGCGATCCAGGGCAGCGGCCGGATGATCGCGGCCGAGGCGCTGGAATCGGTGCAGACCGCGACCACCGTGCGCATGCGCAACGGCAAGATGTCGATCACCGATGGCCCGTTCGCCGAAACCAAGGAGCAGTTGGCCGGCTTCTACCTGATCGATGCCAAGGACCTCAATGAAGCGATCCAGGTCGCCGGCAACATCCCGGCGGCCCGGGTCGGCAGCGTCGAGGTGCGGCCCGTTCGCCAATTGAATCCCTGAATAACAAGCACAAGACAGGAGATCCCCATGAGTCCACAACCCTATAAGCATCAGCCTGCCGAATTCGAGCTGTCCATCAGTCGTCTGATCGACGCGCCGCGCCGCAAGCTCTTCCGCGCCTGGACCGAGCCGGCCTTGCTCACTCAATGGTGGGGACCGCATGGCATGACCACGCCGGAGTGCGAAATGGATCTGTGGGTCGGCGGCCAGTTTCGCACCCTGATGCGCGCACCGGACGGGACTGAGTATCCGACCATGGGAGTCTTCCTGGAAATCGTCGCGCCTGAACGCCTGGTGTTCACCGACGCGTTCACTCCCGGGTGGATTCCTTCGGGCAAACCCTTCATGTCGGCCGAAGTGACCCTCGAAGACAAGGACGGCAAAACCCTCTACACCGCCCGGGCCATGCACTGGTCCGAAGAAGATCGTCAGGCCCACGAGGCCATGGGGTTTTACGATGGCTGGGGACAAAGCCTCGATCGCTTGGTGATGCTGGTGACTGAAGGCATGCCGGACTGATGACTGACGCTTCGGTCACGGCTCGGGTCGAGCAGGTCTACCGCGAAGACTCGCGGCGGATTCTGGCGACGCTGATCCGTTTGCTTGGCGATTTCGACCTCGCCGAAGAGGCCCTGCACGAGGCATTTTTCGTCGCGGTCGAGCGTTGGCAGCGTGACGGCGTGCCGGATAACCCGCGCACGTGGCTGGTGTCCACCGGGCGCTTCAAGGCCATTGATGTGTTGCGTCGGCGGGCACGTTTTGCCGCGTCCCGGCCGATGTTGATTGCTCAACTGGAGGAGCTGGAACAGGCCGACTGGAGTGATGAGGACGTGGAAGACGATCGTTTGCGGTTGATCTTCACCTGTTGTCACCCGGCCCTCGCGTCGGATGCCCAGGTGCCGTTGACCCTGCGCGAAGTGTGTGACCTGACCACGGAGGAAATTGCCCGCGCCTTTCTCTCGGCACCGGCGACCATCGCCCAGCGCATCGTGCGCGCCAAAGCGAAAATCCGTGACGCGAAAATCCCTTATCAAGTGCCGACACTGGCGGAACTGCCCGAGCGTCTCGACAGTGTGCTGAGGGTGATTTACCTGGTGTTCAACGAAGGTTACTCGGCGTCGGTCGGCGCGGAATTGACCCGCGAGGACCTGACCCGCGAAGCGATCCGGCTCGGGCGGCTGTTGATGGAGTTGCTGCCGGAATCGGAAGTGATAGGGCTGCTGGCGTTGATGCTGTTGCATGAATCACGACGCCCGGCCCGCACGTCGGCGAGCGGTGAACTGATCGTGCTGGATGAACAGGACCGCTCGTTGTGGGATGCCGGGATGATTGCCGAAGGTTGCGCGCTGGTGGAGGCGGCGCTGACCACCGGACGGTTCGGGCCTTATTGCCTGCAAGCGGCGATTGCGGCGGTGCACGCCGAAGCGCCCACGGCGGGGGAGACCGACTGGCAGCAGATTGTGGGTTTGTATGACGTGCTGCTGGCGGCGGTGCCTTCACCGGTGATTGAGTTGAACCGTGCAGCGGCGATCTCCAGGCGAGACGGACCGTTGGCGGGGCTGGTGTTGGTGGACGGGATTCTGGGTCGGGGTGATCTGCTGGATTACCACTTGGCGCATTCGGCGCGGGCGGAGTTTTGTCGGCAGTTGGGGAGGCGTGAAGAGGCGCGGGCGGCGTATGAACGGGCGCTGGAATTGACGCAGCAGGTGCCGGAGCGGCGGTTTATCGAGGCGCGGATCAAGGCGCTGAGGTGATGTGAACTGACGGGCCCCATCGCGAGCAGGCTCGCTCCTACGGAGGGGCGTACACAAATTTTGTGATCACCGCGATCCACTGTGGGAGCGAGCCTGCTCGCGATAAGGTCCGCAGGACTTTCATTCCAGCAGCTTGCCGAGCAACCAGCTCCCTGCCGGCCCCGGCGGATGCAGCCGCGACCACAAGGCATCGACAAACACCGGTTTCGGCCAGCCCCGCACGTCCAGCTCCTGCAATGTCCCCGGGCCAAACCGCTCCACCAGCCATCGCGGCAACGGTGCCCAGCCAAACCCGCCCTGGGCCATTTCCAGCAGCATCAGGTAACTCGGCGCCGACCAGACGCGTCCCTTCGCACGGCTTTCATACGGATTGACGATCGTCGCCAGTCGCAACTCCCGATGCTTTTGCAACACGTCTTGATCAACGAGGCCCAGCGCTGCCAATGGATGCTCGCGGGACACGAACAGGGCAATCTCCGTGCGTTCATCCACGGTCGAGCTGACCAGGTCCGGCGGGTAACTGTCCTGCTTTTCGGCAAAGGCCACATGCGCCCGGCCGCTTTGCACCAAGGCCACCAGGTCATCGCATTCCGCGATCAGGCATTCGAGTTCAAGGTCCGGATAACGCTGATCGAACGCGCTCAACGCCGCTTCGAAACGGTCGGACTGATAAGTGTCGGAAATCGCCACCGTCAACTTCGGCTCAACCCCTTGGGACAGCAGACTGGCGGTCATTGCCAGGCGGCTGGTGGCGGCCAGGATCTCCTCGGCCCGCTGCAGCATCACGTGCCCGGCCGGGGTCAGGCTCGGCTTGCGGCTGCTGCGGTCGAACAGGACCAGGTTCAGATCGATTTCAAGGCTGGCAACCGCTGCACTGATGGTCGACTGGCTGCGGCCGAGTTTGCGTGCTGCCGCAGAAAACGAACCTTGCGTCGCCGCCTGGACAAACGCTTGCAACACTTCCTGAGAAGCCATGAACTATCGCCTTTGTCGATGGTTATTGGTTAGGAAGTATCGACGCAGGGCTGGATGATGGCAACCACAGTCACTCAGAGATTCCTGATCATGAGCGTCAACAAATCCATCACTGAACGTATTTTCCAGGCCATCGCTTTCGAAGTGCTGGCCATCCTGATCTGTACGCCGCTCCTGGCGTGGATCATGGACAAACCGATGCTCGAGATGGGCATCGTCACGTTGGTCATCGCCGCCCTGGCGCTGGCCTGGAACGTGGTCTTCAACGGGCTGTTCGACCGTTTGCTCAAACGCTACGGCATCGTGCACAACGCCTGGGTACGGGTTGTCCATGCGCTGTTGTTCGAAGGCGGGCTGGTGGCGATGGGGGTGCCGCTGATTGCGTGGTGGCTGAACGTCAGCCTGTGGCAGGCGTTCCTGCTGGATATCGGCGTGTTGCTGTTTTTCCTGCCATACACCTACGTGTATCACTGGGCGTATGACGTGGTGCGTGAGCGCATGTTGATGGTGTCTACTGCTCGCTAATCCAGAGTGAACCGCTTTTGTGGCGAGGGAGCTTGTCGGATCGCCGCACCGTCCCGCTTGAGTGCGAAGCGCTCGCAAAATCTTCGACAGTTACCGAGATTTTGGGGCTGCTTCGCAACCCAGCGGGAGCGAGCTCCCTCGCCACAGGTTTCAGTTACAAAAACATCCCGCCGGATGCTTCAACGCGCTGGCCGTTGATCCACTGGCTACCCGGCGCCAGCAGTAAAGCAATCGCAGCGCCGATGTCATCCGGCTGACCCACCCGACCCAACGCGGTATTGCCGGCAATGTAGCTGTTCACGTCGCTGTTATCGCGCACGGTGCCACCGCCGAAATCGGTTTCGATGGCGCCCGGTGCCAGGGTGTTCACGGAAATGCCGCGGGCACCGAGTTCCTTGGCCTGATAGCGGGTCAGCACTTCCATCGCGCCTTTCATCGCGGCGTAAGCACCGTAACCCGGCAAACTGAAACGGGTCAGACCGCTGGATACGTTGAGGATGCGCCCACCGTCCGCCATCAGCGGCAGCAGGTTCTGGGTGAGGAAGAACGGCCCTTTCAGGTGGATGTTCATCAGCAGATCGAACTGGGCGACGGTGGTGTCGACGAAGTTCGCGGTCAGGCCAATGCCGGCGTTGTTGAGCAAGAAGTCGAAGTGCTGGCGATCAAAACGGCTGTGCAACACATCGGCGACCTGGGTGGCGAAGGCTTCGAAGCGTTCGCTTTGGCTCACATCGAGTTGCAGCATCACCGCCCGAGCGCCGAGGCGTTCGATGTCGGCGACCAGTTCTTGCGCCTCATCGGCCTTGCTGTTGTAGGTGCCGATTATGTCGACGCCTTGGGCGGCCAGATGCAGGGCTGCGTTTTTGCCGAGGCCGCGGCTGGCGCCAGTGATCAGTGCGATTTTACGGTTCATGGGACTTCCTCAAGGGTGGTGAGTGACGGTGTGGAGGAAGTTTATTTATCCGCCCTGAAGTGATAAACAGGATGAAATCGGAATCACTGATCGGTTAATCCGAACAATACAGGGGCGGCTCATGAACAAGCTGGAACTGCTGCGCACCTTCGTTCGCGTCAGCGAAATGTCGAGTTTTACTCTGGCGGGGGAAAGCCTGGGCCTGCCCCGGTCCACGGTGTCCGATCACGTTCAAGCCCTGGAAACGCTGCTGGGGACACGCTTGCTTCAACGCACTACGCGCCGGGTCCAGGCGACTCAGGACGGGCTGGTGCTGTACGAACGCAGCAAGGATTTGTTGTCGCACATGGACGACATCGAGGGCCTGTTTCGCCAGGACCCGGCCTCGTTGGTCGGGCGGATTCGCATCGACATGCCGAACTTTCTGGCCCGCCAGGTGGTGATGCCGCAACTGCCGGAATTCATGGCGCGCCACCCCCACCTGGAACTGGAAATCAGCACCACTGACCGGCGAGTCGATCTGCTTCGGGAGGGTTTTGATTGCGTGTTGCGCGTGGGGTCGCAGCCGGACCAGTCGGTGGTCGCTCGTCGCGTGTGTGATTTCGCCATGGTCAACTGCGCGAGCCCGGCGTACTTGGCGCGCTACGGGATTCCCGAAACACTCGAAGACCTGGCGCAGCACCGGATGGTGCATTACGTCGGCGTATTGGGTTCGCGGTCGGACGGGTTTCTCTACGAGGTGGAAGGCAAGCCCCGGCAACTGCCGATGGCGGGCAGCGTGACGGTCAACAGCACCGATGCTTATGAGCTGGCGTGCGTGGGGGGATTCGGACTGATTCAGGCGCCGGTCAAGGGCATGCAATCGCACTTGAGCAGTGGTGATCTGGTGGCGGTGCTGCCGCAGTTCAGCGCACCCTCGATGGAGGTCTCGCTGCTCTACGCCCGGCAACGGCATTTGCCGCTGCGGGTGAGGGCGTTCATGGACTGGCTGGCCAATGTCATCCAGTCCACAACCTAACCGCCCCCTGTAGGAGCGAGGCTTGCCCGCGAAGAACGATAACGCGGTCTGACCGAATGACCGGGTTATCGCTCTTCGTGGGCAAGTCGGATTGCCGCACCACTCGCGCCTACAGGGTTATGTGTGGGGCTAGAAGAATTGGGTGAACAACCAATACAGGCTGCCTGACAGCACAATCGCCGCCGGCAAGGTCAGCACCCACGCCATCAGCAGGTTGCGGATGGTCTTCATCTGCAAGCCACCGCCGTTGGCGACCATGCTCCCGGCCACGCCCGAGGACAACACGTGAGTGGTCGACACCGGCAAGCCGAACATGTCCGCTGCGCCGATGGTCAGCATGGCCACGGTTTCCGCCGAGGCGCCTTGCGCGTAGGTCAGGTGGGTCTTGCCGATCTTTTCGCCGACCGTCACCACGATGCGCTTCCAGCCGACCATGGTGCCCAGCCCGAGCGCAATCGCCACCGCGATCTTCACCCACAGCGGAATAAAGCGCGTCGAGTTGTCGATCTGTTGCTTGAACAGTTGCAGCTTGCCGGTGGTGTCGGCGTCGAAGTGGCCGACTTTGTTCTTGTCCATCAGGCGAATGGTTTCGCTGGTCAGGTACATGTCGTTACGCACGTTGCCCACGGCTTCGGCCGGTACTTTGGACAGCGAGCCATAACCCTTGACCTCTGCGCCGATACTGCCCGTAAGGGCGGCGAGGGCCGGGATCAGTTGCGGTGTGGCTTCCTTGCTGCGCACGTATTCAGAGAGGATCGGGCGCGGATCGGCGGGGGCCGGCATCGGCACGCTTTTGACCAGCGCTTGCTGGGTGACTTCGGCGACGGCGGCGAACTGCAGCGCCTGATCGGCCGGCATGGTGCGGTTCAGCGCATAGGCCATCGGCAGCGTGCCGACCAGAATCAGCATGATCAGGCCCATGCCTTTTTGGCCGTCGTTGGAACCGTGGGCGAACGAGACCCCGGTGCAGGTCACAATCAACATGCCGCGAATCCACCACGGCGGTGGCGTGTTGCCGACGGGCGCCTTGTACAGCGCGCGGTTCTTCACGAACGCACGCAAGGCCAGCAGCAACAGCGCGGCAAAACCGAAGCCGACCAGCGGCGACAACAGTAACGCATAGCCGATCTTGGTCGCTTGAGCCCAGTCCACGCCGCTGGTGCCGTCGTGGCCGTGCATCAGGGCGTTGGCCACGCCGACGCCGATGATCGAACCGATCAAGGTGTGCGACGACGAGGCCGGCAAGCCCAGCCACCACGTGCCGAGGTTCCACAGGATCGCCGCGATCAACAGGGCGAAGATCATCGCGAAGCCGGCGGAGGACCCGACTTGCAGAATCAGTTCCACGGGCAGCAGGGCGATGATGCCGAACGCCACCGCGCCACTCGACAGCAGCACCCCGAGGAAGTTGAAGAACCCGGACCAGGCCACCGCGAAATTCGGCGGCATCGAGTTGGTGTAAATCACCGTGGCCACGGCGTTGGCGGTGTCGTGGAAACCGTTGACGAACTCAAAGCCCAGGGCGATCAGCAGCGCCACGCCCAACAGCAGAAACGGCGTCCAGGTGGTGACCTCCGTGCCGAGTTCGCTCATGTCGTGCATCAGGCTGTAGGCGGTGAACAACAACCCGCTGGCCAGCACTCCGAAAAACACCACGAGGGTGAGCAGGCTGGGTTTTTTATCGAGTTGAGGCCTGGCACTGCGGGCGGGAGCCTGGGTTTGGGCGGTGTAGGAGGGCGTAGCCATGACAGACAATCCTGAGGAAGGAAGGAGTGTCTGTCATGATCGTTGCCAAATGTTACAGAGAAACTGCCCTAGATCAGGGTTTGGTTTTTTTGCTGATCCGTTAATCAGAATTCTCCCGGTCCCTGTAGGCGCGAGGCTTGCTCGCGAAAGCGATGTATCAGGTAAAACGCCTTCGCGGGCAAGCCTCGCTCCTACAGGGGATGGGGTGAAGGCTCAATAATCCTGGCGTTTGCGAAACGCCCAACGCCCCGCAATCACGGTAAACGTCGCCACCAGTGCCACCAGAATCCAGAACCCCTCCGGATCCCCCGACAACGGCACCCCACCCACATTCATGCCAAAAAAACCGGCAATGATGTTGATCGGCAGCGCCAGCACCGTCACCACGGTCAGGGTGAACAGCGTGCGGTTGCTCTGTTCGTTCAGGTTGGCCGCGATCTCTTCCTGCAACAGCTTGATCCGCTCACCCAGCGCCGTGAGGTCGTTGATGATCAGCGCAAATTCCTCGGTGGACTTGCGCAACTCCTTCACGTCTTCCTTCTGCAACCAGTGCGGCGGCCGGTTGAGCAATCGCAACAACGAACCGGGCTCCAGCGCCAGCAGCCGTTGCAGGCGCACCAGCACCCGGCGATTGGCACCCAGTTCCGCACGGTTGGTCGACAGCCGCGAGGACAGCAATTCATCTTCGATCTGATCGACACTGAGGCTGGTCTTTCGCACGATCTGGGTCAGGACCTCGCCCTGATCGCGGAGCAAATGCACCAGCAATTCCAGCGGTGAACGAAAGCACTCGCCGGCCTTCACCGACGAGCGCAACTTGTCCACCGAGTGCAGCGGTTGCAGGCGGGCGCTGATGATCAGCCGGCTGCGGGCGCACACCCACAGCGTCGACACATCCGACGACACCATGCTGCTGAGGTTGAACACCACATCGTTGACCACCGCCAGCAACGCCGAATCCACATGCTCGATGCGCGTGGATCGAGACCCTTCGTGCAAGGCTTCGAAAAACTCGTCCGGCAATGCCAGATGGCTTTTCATCCAGCGCTCGCACGCGGCATGCGCCAGGTTCAGGTGCAGCCACAGGAATTCATCGCTCTCGTCCGGCTGTTGCAGGCATTGCAGCGCTTTCGCCGAATCAATCTCCCGACCCCGCTCACCGGGGCGAAAACTGAAACCGTAGAGCAGACCGAACAGGTCCGGGTCGCGATGGCTTTGGTCGATGCTGTGGTTCATTGGGGCTCGCAAGGGGAGGCGCCTGTCGCAGGTTTTACAGGTTCACTTGAGCCGCATCATCGCAACTGTGGATGACGTTTTTGTGACGAAAAAATAACCGCAAACGATTGCATTGCCGGTGGTCGGAATGGATTCAAGAACCGCTCTGGCCCGCCGATCCTGCTTAAGTTACCTTGCGCGGCTTCGGCCATGAGCCAAGTTTCAGACAGGGATGTCCGGACACCTTTCACGCTGTGTTTGCCGCGTGTCTCACCCCCTGTCATGAGTATCACTCGATGCTGCAAAAATCCCTGAGAGCACAAATTCTCGCCCTGTTGAGCGGCAGCCTGTTGGCGGTACTGTTGATCGCCCTGGCTTGCTTTCACTTTCTGTCCGGCGGCGTTCAGAGCTACGCCAACCTGATTGAAGGCCCGCTGCACACCTCGCAGTTGATCGATGAAGCCAACCTGCAATTCAAGGTGCAGGTCCAGGAATGGAAAAACGTCCTGCTGCGTGGCAAGCAACCGGCCGACCTGGACAAGTATTGGAAACAGTTCGAAAACCGTCAGCGCGATGTGCAGAGCATTCTCGGTGAGCTGGCCGTGCAAAAAGGTATCGATCCGCAACTGAAAACCCGCATCGAACGCCTGCGTGACGAACACCGTTTGCTGGGCGCTGCCTATCAGAAGGGCCGTGACGCCTACGTGGCGGCGGGCGCCGACCCGACGGCAGGCGACGCGGCGGTCAAAGGTGTCGACCGTGCGACCAGCGAACAGATGACCGAGTTGGTCAGCGAATTGCGCAAGCAGGGTGTCGAGCAGTCGAAGCAAATCAGCGCCGAAGCCGATCGCACCGTGTTGCTGGGGCTCATTGTGATGCTCGTCTCGGGGCTGTTGATCGGGCTCTTGAGCCTGTGGCTGGTCAACCGCAACCTGATTGAACCGATTCGCAAACTGATCGAGTACGTCGCGCAACTCAGCCAGGGCAAGTTTGCCGACCGCGTGGCCAGCACCCGTCAGGATGAGCTGGGTAAATTGGCGGTTGCGGCCAACACTTTGCGTGATTTCCTCGCCGAAACGTTCAGCCGTTTGCAGCGCAGCGCCAAGGACCTGGACAGCGCCAGCAGTGAGCTGAACTCGATCGCCAGCCTCATGACCAGCGGCACCAATGAGCAGTTCAACCGCACCGATCAGGTGGCCACGGCGATGAACGAAATGTCGGCCACCGCACAGGAAGTCGCCCGTCACGCCGCCGATGCCGCACGCGCCGCCGACGATGCCGACCAGTCTGCCCAGCACGGCGAAAAAGTCATGCAGGGCACCATTCACACCATCACCCGGATGCGCGGCGAAATCGCCAACACCGCCACGGTCATCCGCCAACTGGAAACGGATAGCGGACGCATCGGCAAGGTGCTCGAAGTGATTCGCGGTATCGCCGAACAAACCAACCTGCTGGCGCTCAACGCGGCGATCGAAGCGGCCCGTGCCGGTGAAGCCGGGCGCGGTTTTGCGGTGGTGGCCGATGAAGTGCGCAGCCTGGCCCAGCGCACGGCGGCGTCGATCATCGAGATCAACCAGATCATCCAGACCGTGCAAACCGGTGCGGTGGACGCGGCTCAGGCGATTGAAAGCGGCCAGTCGCGCAGTGAGGAAAGCGTCGAGCAAGTGACCCAGGCCGGCGCCATGCTGGAGCGGATCACCCATGCCGTGGAAGCCATCCGCGACATGAACCGCCAGATCGCCACCGCCGCCGAAGAACAGACCTCGGTGGCCGAGGACATTTCACGCAACCTCACTGAAATCACCAGCATCGCCAGCACCAACCTGGACAACGTGCAGCGCACCGAAGCGGCTGGCCGTCATTTGCATGGGTTGTCGGGGCAGTTGAATGAAGTGACGGCGCGTCTGAGCGCGTAACGGAAACGGCGGCGTATCAGGTCGGTTACCGAGTCGGTACGCCCGTCGCTCTCGGATCCATAAGGGTTACGCCGCTGGTCGGGCGCCTGGCATTTTGGTTCGGTTTTACGGGGCACCTGTTAGTTCTGACAGTAGACGATTGCCGTGCACGAGCGTTTGATAACGCTGTCAGCGCAGTGGCGCTGCTGTATTCACAAGGAGCGTTTTTATGTCTATGGATCTGCAATTAAGTCGTTTGAAAGTAGAAGGGGGTGACGATGGCGAACTCACCGAACCGGTAGGCGAAAATGGTTTGCGGGCGCTAGTCGAAGGCAACCAGAACTACAAAAAAGGGGACAAGCTTGAAGTGATCTGGAATGACGTGTCGGTGTTCACGCATACAATCACGGTGGTTGAAGAGGTGGCAGGTGTGCACTTTTACATTGAAAAACAGTTCATTAAGCTTGGTCCCGTGAAGGCGAATTACACGCTAGCCGACGACTCTGGAAATGTCGCTGTATCGCCCGTTTCTAACTTCAACGTCATTGCTGCGACTTAAGCTTTTCCCGGAACTGTCTGCACCGGAAAGCTGAAAACAAACTGCGTGCCTTCCTTCGTTGTCGAGCGCACTTCCAGCTTTCCACCATGGGACTGCGCAATCTGACTGGCGATGTACAACCCCAACCCGAGACCGGTCTGCGGTGTTCCGCGGGCCGGTCGCGCGTAGGGGCGAAACAGATGGGGCAACGCGTCCTCGGCGATGAGCCCCTGATTCGTCACGCTCAGCACGAACTGCCCGTCGTGGATCTGCGCGCTCACGTCTACCGAGCCCTCGGGATCGCCGTGGGCAACGGCGTTCGCCACCAGATTGGAAAGCAATTGCGCGACCCGCTCGCGATCGCACTGAATGCCGTGCAGCTCGCCAATGGACATGCGAAGGGTGCGTTGGGGATAGATGTTCTGGACTTCTGAAATCACGTGCCGCAAGGCGTCGCCCAGGTCCGGGCACGGTGCGATGTCCACCGGAATACCACTGCCCAACGAACCACGAGCGAAATCCAGCACATCATCGACCAGTCGGGTCGCGCGCCGGGCACTGGTCAGAATGTGCCGGGCCCGTTGCTGATTCGCCGGGTCGGGAAGCTTGCGCAAGAGCATTTCGGCGCCGGCGCTGATCGCGAACAACGGGTTGCGCAGGTCATGGCCGAGCACGGCGATGAACTGTTCGCGCAACGCGGTGTTTTTGCGTTCCGCCATCAATGCCGCTTCGGTTTTTTGCAGGTTCTCTTCCGCCTCGATCTGCAACGCCAGCATTCGCGCAAAGGATTCCATGGTGCTCTGGATCGTGCTGGATTTGAGCGATGCAGGATTGGGATCAAGGGCGCAGATGGTGCCGAAAAAGCGTCCGTCGGGGCGAAAGATCGGCACCGAAATATAGCTTTCGAATTGATAGAGGCGAGGGGTGTGGTGATCGCGGTAAAGCGGGTCTTCACTGGCCTTGTCGATCACCACCGACTGATGCGCCTGGCGAATTTCGTGGCACAAGGTGGTGACCACCTCCAGCTCGCCGCCGACCTGCAAGCCGAAGTCCAGCTGATCGAGTACGGCGCAAGCGGTCCATGAGTCTTCAGTGACACGCGCCACCGCAGCGAAGCGCAGCCCTGTCAATTCACGGATCACTTGAAGAATCGCCGGCACCGCGCTGATCCGGCCGATCGTGGCGATGTCTGCTGCCGCTGTTTGCCCCATCTCAATCCATCTCTGTGTAATCACCGTTGAGGGATTCTAGCGGGCTACCGCCGAGTTGGCGCGTGTTGATTATGCGAATCCGGCATGCAAAAAAGCCGCACGATCCGAAGATCGTGCGGCTTTGTTTGATACGGGTATCAGGTGTCTTGTTTGTCGCTCAGGACTTTGCCGGTGGTGGCATCGAAGTCCACGTCGAATTCTTTGCCGTCAGCGGTTTTCAGTTCCACTTCGTACTCGTAGTTGTTGAAGTGGTTGTCCAGATCCGTGTCGGTGATGGTCGAGCCTGGGTGCCGTTTCAGAGCCTCCTGGTTCATTTCTTCCAGTGGCTTGATCTTGCCGCTCTTGACCAGCTCAGGGATCTGGTCGACACGAACGTCAGCCTGAGCCAGGCCAGCGGTGAGGGTCAGGGCAGCAGCGGTGAACAGGGCAGTCAGGGTTTTCATGGGTTCATTCCTTGGGGTGATCTGTTTAAGTGAGTCCAGATTAACTGTGGCAACTTAATTCACCCTTAATTCCAATCACCGTGTCGTTTGGAAGATTTCGCGGGCAAGTCGGCTTGCCCGCGAAGAAGACGACGCGGTGTCGTGTCAGCTAGCGATCAGTACCCGTTGTTCTGCAGTAACTGCGCCACCGTCCCGGCCGCCGGGCGCTTATAGAACTTCAGCAATTCACTGGCGCGGTTGGTGAAGATGCCATCGACGCCGGCGTCCATGACTTTCTGGTAATCAACCGCTTCGTCGATGGTGTAGACGTGCACCAGCAGGCCTTGATCGTGGGTGTACTGGTTCATCCACGGTTTCACCAGGTCCGAATAGCTCTGATCGCCACCCTTGGTCAACGCGGCCGAAGGACCGGTGCCGATTGCACCCTGGGCCTTGGCGTACTCGACCCATTGCTGGAATTCGGCTTTGTCTTTCGGTTCCTGTTTGGCGTAGTAGGTGGCCTTGTCCTTGTCGCCGGACTCGGCAAACGTCACTTTGGACTTAGGCTCGATACTGCCTTCGCCGACCCACAGCAGCAGGATCTTCGGCACTTGCGGCATTTCCTTCTCTAGCAGTTCGAGGCTGCTCTTCTCGAAGGTTTGCAGCACGACCTTGCCCTTGCCCTGGCCGACCGCCAGATTGCTTTTCGCCAGTTTGGAACCGGCCGGGCTCAGCCAGCCGCGATCCTGCAATTTGTCCTTGAGGTCGCGTTCGAGGCCGGGGAATTGCTTTGGTTCTTTGGTTTCAATGTACAGGCCGGGCTTGTGCAGCGGATTGCCCTGGGCGATGTCGATGATTTCGTCGAGGGTCAGGATCTTCAGGCCGACGAAGGACGGACGTGCGCGATCCGGGTACGCGGCGTTGAACCAGCTGCCGGCATCCAGGGTTTTCAGTTCGGCGAGGGTGAACGCGTTGGCCGGGCTGTCCTTGCGATCGGGGAATTTGGTGGCAACGTCGGTGGTGCGTTGCAGGTTGTTGTCGTGCAGGGCGAACAGCACGCCGTCCTTGCTGCGTTGCAGGTCCAGTTCCAGGTAATCGGCGCCCAGATCACGGGCCAGTCTGTAAGACGCCGCCGTGGATTCCGGTGCATCGTAGGATGCGCCGCGGTGGGCGATGACCGCCGGGTGCGGGATGCCCAAACGGGTGGCCAGTGCAGTCGGGCTGGGCTCGTTGGCGGCCTGTGCCTGGCCGAAGCCCAGCAGCATGCTCAGCAGCAGGGCGCTTTTGGTGAAGGTAACAGGCATGGTCGAGGTCCTTTCGCGTTGAATTTTCAAAGACGTCTCTTTTAACAACTGAGCGCCGCCAGCGCTATCGCCAGACCGACATAAACGTGTTTAAAGCAGATTTTTTCAGCGCTTTTGTGCGGTTCTTTGCAGTACTCTTGGCCCCGGCGTTTCCCCGGCAGAGGGAAATCCGAATGCCTGTCCTTGCGTGTAAACCATCGTTCACCGGTCGTTAACGACCTTTTGTGAGGTTTATATGCGCATCACTTCCGAGCTTATCTGCCAGGCCGCCGACCAACTCAAAGGCTTCGTCGGCCTCAATCGCAAAACTGGCCACTACATTGTGCGTTTCAGCGAAGACTCGTTTGGTATGGACGTGGCGGATGACGGGATCATTCCCACCAGTGAATTTGTCTGGGCGCCGGGGCCTGGGCAGGCCATGACGCTCAAGCGTGAGTTGATTCAATTGTTGCTGGATCAGAATATTGATGACCGGATCAATGTGACCGAGCCGTTGCGGGTTTACATGAATCGGCGGGAAGTGCCGGAGATTTCGGCGGTGCGGAGTCTGGTTCGGGGCTGAAGTTTTGCTGTGTCTGGACTGGCCTCTTCGCGGGCAAGCCTCGCTCCTACAGAGGGCACCGACAACCTGTAGGCGCGAGGCTTGCCCGCGAAGGCGGCCAGAAGAACACCGCATCATTTTACGGCCTTGAACCCATACGCCCGCTCAACCTTGCACACCCGCGTATGACACGTCGAATACCACGTCGACCGGCCCCGCTCACGGATCGCACGGTGCTCAGGATGATGTTTCCACGCCAGAATCGCCGCCTCGCTGGCCCAGTACGACACCGTAATCCCCAACCCATCCTCACCCCGAGCCGACTCCACACCGAGAAACCCCGGCTGCTCACGGGCCAGTTCCAGCATGCGTTCGGCAGCTTCGGCGTAGCCTTGATCACCGTCGGTGCGCAGCGAGGTAAAAATCACCGCGTAGTACGGCGCTGATGGCGTATCGGCAATCATGGCTGTTGCCTTTTGCAGGCTTCGACCAACGCCCGGGCCAGCGGCGGTAGCGTGCCGTTGAGCGCGGCGCGTTCGGGCTGGAACAGGGTGGCGACGAAAAACGGATGACCCTGGAGCTCCACCGCCCGCAGGTCGCCGGTCGAGTCATGGCCAACGGCGCACAACTGTTGGCTCAATAACTCACGCTCGAACGCCGGGTTCACGCCATAGCGGCAGCGATATCCCTCAACGATCTCGGCGCTTTCGTACACGTTGGCGATCAACGAGCCTTCAACCAGGTGAATGCTGTCCGTTGCTTCCACCAATGAGCAGGTCAGCGGCGTGAGTAATGCGCGTGCTGCACCGGGATGGGTTTCGCCGTGCTCGGCGTCTTCCCAACCCAATACGTTCCGAGCGAACTCAAGCACCGCGTGTTGAAAACCGCCGCAGGTGCCGAGGAACGGTCGCTGCTGCTCACGGGCAAAACGGATCGCCCGCAACGCGCCGTCCATGTCGCGGTAAGGGCTGGCGGGCACGCACCAGAAGCCGTCGAAGTGGTGTAACGGGGTGGCGGCGTTTATGTGATCGGTGGCCAGCCACTGAAATTGCACATCCACGCTCAGTTGTTCGGCAGCCATGCCGAGCGCCACGGGAATGGCTTGGTGGGCGGTGACCTGTGGGTCGTAGTCACCGATCAGGGCGATGCGCAGGGCGGTGTTTTCCATGAGTGATCTCGACGCTTGTTGATTCCTGGCACCCACTATAGATTGGCGCTCACGCATTCAATATTGGCGTTATCCCAAGTGATCAATGCAGCGACGCACTATCGACTCGACTATCCAGACCTGGCGCTGATCCTCGCCTTGGTGCGCGGCGGCTCTCTGGCCCGGGCATCGGCGTTATTGAAGGTCGACGTGTCGACGGTGTTTCGCGCGGTTCGCCGACTGGAAGCCGCGCTGGGCCAGCAACTGTTCGAAAAAAGCCGCGCCGGTTACCTGCCGACCACACTCGCCCAGACCCTGGCCGAGCAAGCCGAGCGCGCGGAACAAGCGCTGGACGCGGCGCGCATTGGCGTGGAGCAGGGCGGTGAAGTCATCAGCGGCACGGTGCGGCTGACCTGCACCGATTCTGTCCTGCAAGGGTTGCTGCTGCCGGCGCTGGCGAAGTTCATGCCGTCCTACCCGGCGCTGACCCTCGAACTGAGCACCTCCAACGACTTCGCCAACCTCAGCCGACGGGATGCCGATATCGCCTTGCGCCTGACTCGCGCACCGCCCGAGCATCTGGTTGGTCGACGTCTGGCGGATATTTCCTATCGGGTCTGTGCCAGTGCGGCGTACCTGAAATCAGTCGATCCTGAAGACCTGGCCTCGCTGACCTGGATCGCGCCGGATGACTTCCTTCCCGACCACCCCACCGTTGCATGGCGGCGCCAGCAACTGCCCGGCGTCACGCCTGGTTATCGCTGCAACAGCATGCTGTCGGTGACCGAGTTGGTGCGTGCCGGGCTGGGCGTTGCGGCGTTACCGGACTTTTTGATCGGAGATGAACTGCAACCACTGACCGGCCCGCTGCACGGTTACGACACCGCGCTCTGGTTGCTGACCCGTCCGGACTGCCGCGCGTTGCGCTCGGTGGTGACGTTGTTCGATGAGCTGGGGCGGGCGCTTCGACTGCCGTGACCGGGTGCTAATCCTTCGGATGATCATTCACTAAATGCTGATGCATTTCCGAGGTCAGGCTTTCAATGCGTTCGGTCAGGTTCTTGGTCATTTCCGTAAGCCGGGTGTTCAGTTCAAGCAGTTCGAGCAGTTGCGCGGTGTTCTGCGCCGCTTGTGCCTGGCGTTCGCTGTTGGCCACGGCGATGGATTCGCGGTGCAGGGCATCGGCATCGGTCTGGGCTTTGTCCCGCGCCGCCTGACGGGTCTGGGCCAACAGGATCAGGGGAGCGGCATACGCCGCCTGCAGGCTGAACGCCAGGTTGAGCAGGATGAACGGATAAACGTCGAACTGGGTCACGCCAGAGACGTTAAGGCAGATCCAGATCGCCACGATTAGCGTTTGGGCGCCCAGGAAGGTCGGCGTGCCGAAGAACCGTGCAAAGGCCTCGGCGCGCAGGGCGAACTTGTCGTTGCCGAACGTTGGCTCCAAGTGAGCATGGGGGCGGTGAAAGCGCAGATGGTCGACGGCAGCGGCGGGTTTGGTTTCGTGGGTCGGCGTGGTCATGATGATCTCTGCATGGCGCTGGGACTGACGTTCACTATAGCCCCAGCGCCATTTTCATTTTGAAACACATTGCCGCGTTTTATTCAGCGCGCGCTGTGATCGGTGTTTCGGCAGAGATTGTCATTTATGGCAGCTCGATTCAGCGCTGATAACAGGCCAGGAACATGTCCAGTGCTGACTCCACCACGGTGCGTTGCATCTCATCTGACAGCGGGGGCAGCCCCATGGAAATCTGCGGCCAGAACGCAAAGGATTTAAGCATTCCCTGGATCTGCTGCGCGGCAAATTCGGGGGCGACCGGCTTCAACCGACCGTCCGCCTGGGCGGCGCGGATCCACACAGTCAGGCCTTCTTCACGCTCGCCCATCCGGGCCACCATGTTCTGCGCGCGCTCGGGAGAATGGATGGTGGCGGCGATCGCCACCCGCGCCAGGTCGAGAAAGTTGTCATCGCCCAGCATCTGCAATTTCGCCTGCAACATCAGGCGCATTTGCTCGCGCAGGGGCAGGTCAGGACGGTAGGACGTTTCCTGTTCGGCGGTCACCCGCGCCCACAGTTGATTGAGGATTTCGGCGAACAATTCTTCCTTGCTGGGGAAGTGGTTGTACACCGTGCGCTTCGACACCCCAGCGGTGGCGGCGATCTTGTCCATGCTGGTGATGTCGAAACCGTTGGCACGGAATTCGGCAATCGCCGCCTGGATGATGGCTTCGCGTTTTCGGTCGGTGAGGCGCTGTGGAGCTGTCATAAGTACGCTTCGGCAGTCGGCAGAGAAGAATTACACTCGGCAGTTTACTTGTGATCCGCTTTGATGCAACCTAGAAACTACACTGTGCAGTGTAATGTTTCGTTAATCCTGTGCAGTGAATACTAGAATCTCCGGCTGATGCGTGCGTGCTTTGGCCAATTATCGTCCCACCGTGAAATCCGCGCTTTGCGGTTTTTCTGGAGTTACTCAGACATGGCCGACTCAATTTCCCCTGCGGACAATGCCTCCACACCCGAAGCTTCCCGTCAGGCACAAGGGCTGTTCCAGAATCATGTGCCTGTGCAACGTGAAGGCGTGCGAAAAATGCTGCGCATCATGTGGAACATGATTTTCAACAAACCGCGCGACACTCGCCCAACTGCGCCCGTCCCGGTGCAATCCCTGAGCCACGCCGCGTTGATTGCCGCGCCCAACCACAGCGTCTACCGCCTCGGCCACTCCACCGTGCTGCTGAAACTGCGGGACAAATTCTGGATCACCGACCCGGTCTTCGCCGAGCGCGCTTCACCCGTGCAATGGGCCGGCCCCAAGCGTTTCCACCAGCCACCGATCAGCCTCGATGACTTGCCGCCGATAGAGGCGGTGATCCTGTCGCACGACCACTACGACCACCTCGATTATCAAACGGTGCTCACACTGGCGGACAAGGCCAACTACTTCCTGACGCCACTGGGCGTCGGCGACACCCTGGTCAAGTGGGGCGTCGATGCCAGCAAAGTGCGCCAACTCGATTGGTGGCAGGGCACGGAAGTCGATGGCATCCAGTTCATCGCCACACCGTCGCAGCACTTTTCCGGGCGCGGCCTGTTCGATGGCAACAGCACGCTCTGGGCGTCGTGGGTGATGATCGATGGCGACACGCGGATCTTCTTCAGCGGCGACAGCGGTTATTTCGATGGCTTCAAACGCATCGGCGAACAGCACGGCCCGTTTGACCTGACCCTCATGGAAACCGGCGCCTACAACGTCGAGTGGCCGCACATTCACATGCAGCCGGAAGAAACCCTGCAAGCGCACATCGACCTCAAGGGCCGCTGGTTATTGCCCATCCACAACGGCACTTTCGATTTGTCGATGCACGCCTGGTTCGAGCCCTTCGACCGGATCCTCGCCTTGGCCTGGGAACGCAATGTGTCGATCACCACGCCGCAAATGGGCGAGGCGTTCAATGTCATGTACCCACAGCGAGGGGCCGCATGGTGGTCGGAAATGGAAAGTACAGTGAAGGAAGAAGGGCGTTTGGCTTGTAGCGGCTACAAGTCTGGATGATGTTTCCTACATTGACAGCTCCTTGTGACTGACAGCCGTTTCCTACGGTTTCGGTAGGCTGTGCGGCGGGTGAAATGACTCACCCGCGATTAGCCATATCAAGGATGCTGTAAATGAAGGACGTTTTAAAAAGCCGCATGACGGCACTGGCGCAGATCATTCTGTTATCGGTCACCGGACCTGCATTCGCAGACAGCAACGCCTCCGTCACTGCCCAGTCGCTCGAATATGCGAGCGTCAGCGAGCTTACCGAGCGGATGGCGCGCAACGAACTCACCTCCGTCACACTGGTGGAGTATTTGCAGGCGCGCATCCACACGCTGGACAAGCAAGGGCCGACGATCAACGCGATTATCGAGCTCAACCCACAGGCCATCGACATTGCCACCGCTTTGGACCAGGAGCGTCAGGACGGAAAAGTGCGTGGTCCGCTGCACGGCATTCCTGTTCTGCTCAAGGACAACATCGACACGGCGGACCAGATGCAAACGAGCGCGGGTTCTTTGGCCATGGTCGGTCAGCCTGCTGTGAACGACGCGTTTGTGGTCCAACAGCTGCGTGACGCAGGTGCCGTCATTCTCGGCAAAACCAACATGAGCGAATGGGCTTACGTCCGGGAAATGGGCTTGCCCCACGGTTGGAGTGGCCGAGGTGGCCAGGGTAAAAACCCCCACGTGTTAAATGGCGAAATCTGTGGTTCCAGCTCGGGTTCAGCCGCCGGTGTTGCCGCCGGTTTCGCACCGTTGGCCATGGGGACCGAAACCAACGGTTCCATCGCGTGCCCTGCTTCGGCCAATGGCGTGGTGGGCGTCAAGCCTACGCTGGGTCTGTTCAGCCGATCGGGCATCATTCCCATCACCCGTCTGCAAGATACGCCGGGTACCCTGACGCGCACCGTTCGTGACGCCGCGCTGATGTTCAACGCCCTGCAAGGCGTTGACGCCCGTGACCCTGTCACCAGCGATGCACCAGTGGGCGTTGACTACACCGCGCTGCTCAACACGGATGCACTGCAAGGCAAAAGAATCGGTTATCCGACCGAATACGTCGGCACCAACGGCACTGTGCTTCGACCCGGTTTTGAATTCCTGATGGCATTGGCCACACTGGAAGAGCAAGGCGCTACCCTGGTGCCGTTGAGCGTCCGACTGCCGGATATCGATGGCTACTTCAACACCCTCATGGCAGGCATGAAACATGAACTGCCCGAGTACCTGGCCAGCCGCTCAGGGTTGCCGATTCAGACGCTTCAACAGTTGATCGATTTCAACGAGCTGAATCCGGGTGCCGAAGGTTACGGGCAGCAAATGCTGAACGACATCAACCAACTGGACATGACCCACGCGCAGGCAACCGAGATGTTCGGCGTGCTCAGTGCCAGCTTCAAGGCTGCCATTGATGAGCAAATGGCTGAACATGATCTGGATGCGATGTTCGCCGATGCCGATGGCTACTCGCAATTCAGTGCCGCAGTCGCTGGCTACCCAGCCATTACCGTCCCGTCGGGCATGAACAGCGATGAACTGCCAACGTCTGTGTTCTTTTTCGGCCAGCGCTGGAGTGAACCCCAACTGCTGGCGCTGGCTTACAGCTATGAACAAGCGTCGTTAGAGCGTCAGAATCCGGCGTTTCGGGAGCAGTAAGGTCCAAGACCAAGGCAGGTGATGGTGGGCGTTAAAGGCCGTGACTGCTCCACCTGCGAGGAAAGCCATGAGCCTTCCTGAAAGGGCGATCCAGTCACGCCTCAGAACGCCTGATCTTCTGCCGTCGGGCCGCTCGCCATGGAGCGGCCCGCGATCTTCGCCACCGTCAGGTCGCAAACATTCCCGTCGAGAATTTCATCCATTTCCCCCGCTGACAGTCCAAGCCTCTGCGCCGCTTCCAGCTTGCCCAACTGACCGGTGTCGAGCAGCATGCCGATCTTCATCAGGTATTCGGCCTTGGCCCTCATTTCCCCCGCATCGGCAGCACCCGAAGACGGATGACCAAGCCTGTCGCATTCATCGATTCCATTCATCTGCTGACTCCTCACTCAACCATCGCGTAGTCCGCCCGACCCACCGGATCAGGCGTCGACCCTCTCACATTCATCCCCCGACCCGGCGCAAATCCGGGGAAGAACACCAGGCCTTCCGATTCAAACCGATACGCCAACGCCAACCGGGTGACATCCAGCACATCGCGTTCGGCCTCGAATCGCACAATGGCGTCCACGGAGACACCGGATTCCTCCGAGAGCTCTTCCACGCTCCAACCCAGCATCGCTCGGGCCTGGGCACAGTGGGCCGGGGTGAATTGGAAAAGGGCGATACGTTCCAGGGTGATTTTCATCGCAAGAGAGGCCATGGTGTTCTCCGGGCTCGAGAGTGCTAATCCAAAAAGTACTGTTGTTTTGTACAGTTGTTTTGCGCCCGGATCAAACTCATTTTTTGATTTTTTCTATGTCGCCCCCTCCATCCAGACGGACGGTGCCTGCCCCAATACGCGGCGAAACATGGTCGAGAATGCCGCCGGGCTGTCATAACCGAAATCCAGCGCAATGCGCGTCACCGGCGTCCCCGCCGCCAACCGCGCCAGGGCCAGCATCACGCAGGCCCGCTGGCGCCATTGGCTGAAACTCAGCCCTGTCTGCTGACGGAACAGCCGATTGAACGTGCGCAAGCTGATGTGCAATTGATCGGCCCATTGCTGCGGCGATTGATGCGCGTCGGGCCGCTGCAAAAAGCCTTGGCACAACCCCAGCAACCGTGCATCGACCGGTAACGGAATGTGCAACGGCAAGTGAGCACTACGCGCCAGTTCATGCAACAGCAAGTCGATCAGCGCGCCATCGCGCCCGGCCTCGTCGTACACCAGCGGGATCTCCACCGCCTCCATCAACAAGTGCCGCATCAACGGCGACACACTGATCACCTGGCAACGATCCCCCAGATCAACCGCATCAGGTTCGATGTACAAACTGCGCGTGCTCACCCCCAGCATCAGCACCTCATGCGCCACCCCCGCCGGAATCCACACCGCTCGCTGCGGCGGCACCACCCAATTGCCATCGTGCGTGCTGACCTGCATCACCCCCGTCGCGCCGTACAGCAGTTGTGCCCGCCGATGCGTATGACGGGGCAACACATGACCGTGGGAATAATCCGTACCGATCGCCACCACCGAGCGGGGCGTGTCATCCAGCAGATTGATCGAAACATTGCGCATTGAGCGGATTCTCGCGGTTGGCGTAAACGCGAACATTATTGGCTGACTTGCTGAAGCAGGCCAAGGCGCATCGCTCTATCGTCGACCGCTCTCAACCAACGGACGACGCGCAATGTTCTATCTCCTGCTGGCATTTTTCGGGTGCGTGACTGGCGTCACTGCGGTGTTGTTCGGTTTCGGCGGCGGCTTCGTTGTGGTGCCATTGCTTTATCGCATGCTCATGGCAAGCCATGGTGCCGATGACCCCGTCAGCCAATCGGCAATGCACATTGCCGTGGCGACTTCGACCTGCGTGATGATCGTCAACGCACTGATCGCCACCGGCAAACACCGTCGCGCCGGCAATCTCATTCGTCATTATCTGTGGCCGCTGGGCGGGTTCATCGGCCTGGGCGCAATCCTCGGAGCGGTCGCCGCGATGTGGGTGAGTGGTGAGGTGATTCGTTATGCCTTTATCGCGTACCTGGGCGTGACCATTGTGGATTGCCTGTTCCGACGTGGTTTTCTGACAGCGTCCGACACCACAATCCCACGACGGTTGGGGAGGGCGGAAGTGTCTGGCGGTGGTGTAGGAATCGGCGCGATCGCGACGTTTCTCGGCGTAGGCGGCAGCGTCATGACCGTGCCGTTGTTGCGACGGTGCGGGTTGAGCATGAGTCAGGCGACGTCCATGGCTAATCCGTTAAGCCTGCCGGTGGCGTTGGCCGGGACGCTGACTTACATGGCGATGGCGGGGTTCACCGAGTTTGATCTGGGGCCGTGGTTTATCGGCTATGTGGATCTGCTGGCGTTTGGAGTGTTGACGATGGGATCGTTGGTGGGGATTCGGCTGGCTACGCCGTGGATTGGGCGGATACCGGATCGTATTCATGCGCGGGTTTATGTCGGTTTGCTGGTGTTGGTGATGCTCAGCATGATGATGAGTTAAAGCGTGCAATGCCGCTCGATTACCCTAAGTAACCTCGCCATAATCCGCCTCGCTTAACTTGCGCCGCGAATCCTCTCCGGTGCCGCTCCGACTCATTTAGGGATTGATCGATGCTCAAAGGATTGATATGCCTGGCGCCAGTGGCCACGCTGTTACTCATGCTGTGTTCCACCGCGCAGGCTGACGATGGACGACGCCTCTTCAGCGGCATGCTGGGCAAGATGCCAATCGTTATGGAAGTGGAAACGTCTAACGCCGAAAACATAAGCGGTCGCTACTTCTATCAAAAGTATCGTAAGGACATAGTTCTCAGTGGCATCAAAAACGGAGAGATGCTGGTACTCGATGAGGGTGAAAACCCTTACGGAGAGAAAAAGCCTCGGCCGCAAATTCATCTGAATATCGAGTCCAATAGGGTGTGGGGAGATTGGAGCAACGACGAAGGCAAAACGTTGAAGATAGAACTGGTGGAAGCCAAGCCGCCAGTAATCCCTACCGGGACTCCTCCTTACCTCGCCAAGCTCCGTGACACCGAACCTTACGAATATCTGCGTCTGCAAGGTCTGACGCTCAAACAAGGAAAGACGGAAACGTTCGATGGCTACTCTTTGCAATGGTGGAGCGAGCCGCAAACAAAGGTGACGTTCTTTGAAATTGTTTCGGGCTACACCCCCGAGGCGCGTGATCGCATCAATCAGTTGTTGATGGGACGTTTATGGCAGGAAGTGGTGGGATATTACGAATGTCTCGCCGGCGGTGGCGTGAACTTCTATTTCCAAACCGTCAAACCGTTGTTGATTACACCAACGGTCATCAGCGTGAGCGTCGGTACTGAGGCCAGCTGTGGCGGCGCGCATCCGGATTACAGCGAGATTGCAATCAATCTGAATGCCAAGACCGGTCAGTCTCTGACTCTTGAAGATGTGCTCTGGGTAGGGCAGGGCAAACCGCTGCATTACGAAGAGCCTAATAACGAACAGTCCTCCGACACATTCACGGCGTATTCCGATTACCGCAACAAAGAATTCGCACCTTGGTTGGTTGGACAGTTGCGTGAGCTTTACCCTGATCAGATGCCTGGCAGCGACGAAAACTGTGCGTACGGCGAAGAAGACCGTTGGCCGTTTCCCACTTGGTATTTCACTGAAAAAGGAATCAAGGTAGGCCCGTACTTCTCCCACGCAGAAGCCCCGTGTGCATTTGTAGACTGGAGCGTTCTGCCTTATAGCCTCGTTAAACAACATCCTGGCGGTGTAGCGGTGCAGCTGCCCTGAAACCGGCATTACTTATCCGATAACCCCGGCGCCTCACGAATAATAAAGTGATCCAGGTTCTCGATATTCGCACTGAACACCCCGAACGTCTGCTCGGGGTTTTTCTTGCTTGGCACCTGCTTCAACTCCGGCGTCACGCCATAAAAGAAGCAATACAACTGCGCTTCACTGTCGATGGCGTGCTTGATCTCTTCCAGAAACGCTTTGCGCTTGCGGTAGTTCTCGATCAACTTCTTGCTCAGGTAAACGTTGACTGAATACGGCTTCTTCTTCGCCTCGTCCGCCTGCTTGAACCAGACCTTCTGCTCGAAATCGATGCGAAAGCTCTGCGTGTAATCCTTGATCTCCTTGATCTTGCCCCAGTAAATCAGCCCCTTGTTATCCGTCAGGTATTCAATCTTCTTGAAGAACGACCCATAAGGCGCCGTGTGCTCGCCAATCTTCAGCGGCATGCGCTTGAGCAGGTCCTTGTCCTCGAAGTTCGACACAAAACACTCCACCGGATGGGCGAAGACACTGGTCTTGTCCGGCGCTGTTTCATGGCTCGGGTGTTCTGTGTTGCTAGCCTCAGTGGTTGGCGTCGGATCGTCCCGCACCACATCCGCCGCCACCGCCGGGTTTGACGGCTTACGCACATACTCACGCCGAGTCAGCAACAACTCCGACGGAAAATGCTCCTCGCGGCTGTCATCCGTTTCCGTACCGTCCGCGTCCACACCTGACGCCGACGCCTTGAGACTGACATAAGGACAATCCGCCACATGCCGGGTGCTGGGCGTGTTCTTGAAGTGCGGGGTGCGAACGTAGTTCACGTTTTTGGCGTTGAACGTCGTCAGTACATTCGCCGCATCGAAGGCCAAACGACAGGCGTCGTTGGGGCATTGGAAGTGTTCCTTGGCGGAGTCGAACTCCATGGTTTCGTCGAAATTGAGATCGCGCACGTCATAGATCGACAGCTTGTCGTCGAGGCTGAGGCAGTAAGCGAGGTCGAATTTCATTGAGGGCTCGGATCCTTGAGTGGGGAAGGGTATTAATAGCGGGAGGCGGGGCGGGTTGCACTGAATGTTTTCATATTCCCACAAAACTCGCATTTATCTGCCGGGGCAGTAGGAGCGAGCATGTTCGCGAAAAAAATTGAGCACCACTCAATATTTGTTCTACGCACCATCATTCACAACCTTTCGCGGCACTCTGCCAAGAGCAGGCTCGCCAAACGGTCGGCTTCAGCTAGTGTGGCCAACTCTAGAAATAGTGGCTATTCGCCCCTGTTACGTAGTGAAACCCTTTGTTACTTTGACAGCTGTAGGAATTTTCCTACGGCGATTGTCGATAAAGGGCTGCGCTCGTGGTTATCAAAGCGGTTTCGAAGGAACGGATAGACAAAGCGTTGCTGGAGTTTGATCGTAAATTTCGGAGTAAACGCGAGTGGCAGGGCTGGGAAAATAACCTAGCTCACCGTTACGCCGTTCACGAGGGCGGTGAACTATATCCGGCGAAAAAAATTGTCTCGTTGGCTACTGGCATTGCCGTAGGAGACTTCTCTGGCGGGCACCCCACTAACAGGTACCTTGAAAAGCGAGGCTTTACTATTGTGGAGTTACCGCGTGGGGAGGGCGTGCCCGTATTGCAGTTCACGCCGGGGGCTGTTTACGACCGGAAAACCGAAATCAATGGACCGTTCGGGGGGAGCCTGCAAAGCGGCATAGCACCGTCTGCTACCTACCCTGCAATATTTTTATTCACTGGCGACAGTGGGGCGCAATTTGGGTATACCGACGATTGGGACAACGGCGCCTATCTTTATACCGGTGAGGGACAAAGCGGACCGATGACTTTGACCCGAGGTAACCGAGCTATTGCTGAGCACGCCGAGGATGGCCGAGCGCTGCACTTGTTTAAGTCCCTTGGCAAAGGTAAAGGCAACGCTTACGTGGGCGAGTTTTCTTGCGCCGACATGTTTGAGCGGACCCAGCCGGATGTTAGTGGCCAGGATCGGACTGCGATTGTTTTTCGGTTAGTCCCTGTGGGCATTCCTGGTGAAATCATTGAAGCTGAAGAACAGGATGAAGATGAGGCTGACTTTTCCGGGTCTCTGGCTGCTGCGCGGTTGGCTGCGCTTGCTGCATGTAAGCCTAGCAGCGATGATTTGGGGCAATCTGCTCCTCGTAAGATCTACCAACGCAGCCGTAAGGTTGCGCACTATGTGTTGATGCGCGCCGAGGGTGAATGTGAGAGCTGTGAGAAGCCGGCTCCTTTTATGAGAAAGGATGGCACGCCCTACTTAGAGCCCCATCACGTAAACCGACTCTCAGATGGTGGGTTAGATCATCCACGCTATGTGGGGGCTGTATGCCCAAGTTGCCATAGGGAAATTCATTCTGGAGTGCACGGGTCGTTGGTGAATGAGAGGCTGAAGCAGCGGCTGGAAGTCATTGAACGCTGATTGAGCGATGCGCCAAGGCTATTGAACCTAATCTGAAGGGCGCTCCAGTCGCTTTCTTATAACAACTCCGAGGGTTGAACCCTCGGAGGATACAGAGTGAACTGTCTGCGAGAAATCCTACGGCACACTGCGATGCTTATTTCTGTCGATCCTACAAGGTCTAACCGACTGAATGCTTTGAAGAGTGAAACGCCTCAAAGACCTTACGCCACCATGGCTTAACTACTGGAACGCGCCTTCGCGTTCGATTCAATAATAGATAAGGCATGTCCCGCAGCCGAATCCAACCTTCATCCTGCCAATGCAACAGACTCAACGACATCTCCGGCCAATCCAACAAACTCAACATCGGTCGATCCGCATTCTTCGACGGCCCCGCGTCGCGCAACGCCGGCACCACTTGATGAGTCAGCCACTCGCGCAACAAGCGATTCCCCGGTGCGTAGTGATAGACCAGCAGCGCATAGACGCCGGACTCGCTGAGCATCAATCGTTTTTCTGGTTGCCCGTGGTAGTCGATCAGCAACGTGTGCCGCTGATCTTCATCCAGTTTGCTGACTACGCGATCGTTCAGGTGGAAACCCATCAGTCGACCAATATCGCGGGCGCAGAACCAGGGTTGGTTTTCCAGGAGGAGGGCGTGGAGGACTAGGTTGTGGCGTGAGAAGGCCATTACCGAAAAGGGATCAGACATAGCTGATCTCCAGAATTGCGAGAGTGTTGGGTCGATCATGTTTAGGCATATCCATTACCTCTACGTTTAGATTTTGGAGGGCCTGAACCCAACGTAGAGTGGACTTAAGAAATCCCAACGAGCAAAGCCATCACACACCCGAACGACAAATCACCTAAAGGTGATTGCGGATATGAATGAATGGCCAAGCTTTCTACGT
Organism: Pseudomonas sp. FSL W5-0299; assembly: GCF_005930655.1. Taxonomy (NCBI): domain Bacteria; kingdom Pseudomonadati; phylum Pseudomonadota; class Gammaproteobacteria; order Pseudomonadales; family Pseudomonadaceae; genus Pseudomonas; species Pseudomonas sp. FSL W5-0299. The sequence continues at coordinate 3,260 of NZ_RXHX01000011.1, read as the reverse complement.
TGGGCGTTTCTTAGGCACCTGTAATGGAGCTTAGAGGTGCTTTGAATGGGCATCAATGAGGAAGCCGCTGTAAGTTCTGTAGGAGTTTTAGCGTTGTCGTGTAGGGACGAAAAATGGTTATTCACTTCCCAATAAAAAAGCCCCAATCAGATCGTTCGATCAGATTGGGGCTTTTGCTTATTCGATTTGCCGATTCAAATAACCATCATCAAATCGTGGCAAGCGCGGAAATCAATCCCAGCTAAGCGCACCACCGGTTTGGTACTCAATAACCCGCGTCTCAAAGAAATTCTTCTCTTTCTTCAAGTCCATAATCTCGCTCATCCAAGGGAACGGGTTAGTCGTCCCTGGGTACTCTTCCTTCAACCCAATCTGCGACAAACGACGGTTAGCGATGAACTTCAGGTAGTCCTCCATCATCGCCGCGTTCATGCCCAACACGCCGCGAGGCATGGTGTCGCGAGCGTATTCGATCTCCAGCTGAGTGCCCTGCAGAATCATCTGCGAAGCTTCTTCCTTCATCTCGGCATCCCACAGGTGTGGGTTTTCGATTTTGATCTGGTTGATCACGTCGATGCCGAAGTTCAGGTGCATGGATTCGTCGCGCAGGATGTACTGGAACTGCTCGGCGACGCCGGTCATTTTGTTGCGGCGGCCCATGGAGAGGATCTGGGTGAAGCCGCAATAGAAGAAGATGCCTTCCAGAACGCAGTAGTAGGCGATCAGGTTGCGCAGCAGTTCTTTGTCGGTTTCGACGGTGCCGGTTTCGAACTTCGGATCGGAGATCGAACGGGTGTATTTGAGGCCCCAAGTGGCTTTTTTCGCGACCGATGGGATCTCGTGGTACATGTTGAAGATCTCGCCTTCATCCATGGCCAACGATTCGATGCAGTACTGGTAGGCGTGGGTGTGGATCGCCTCTTCGAAAGCCTGGCGCAGGATGTACTGGCGGCATTCCGGGTTGGTGATCAGGCGGTACACGGCCAGGACCAGGTTGTTGGCAACCAGGGAGTCGGCGGTGGAGAAGAAGCCGAGGTTGCGCATCACGATGCGGCGCTCGTCGTCGGTCAGGCCTTCCGGGTCTTTCCAGAGGGCGATGTCGGCGGTCATGTTGACTTCTTGCGGCATCCAGTGGTTTGCGCAGCCGTCCAGGTATTTCTGCCAGGCCCAGTCGTACTTGAACGGTACGAGTTGGTTGAGGTCGGCGCGGCAGTTGATCATGCGCTTTTCGTCGACAGCGACGCGGGCGGAGGCGCCTTCGAGTTCGGCGAGGCCTTCAGCGATGTCGAGGTTGTCCAGGGCTGCTTTGGCACGGGCGATGGCGGCAGAGTCGTTCGCGGTAACGGCGCGAGCTTCTTGAGCGGCGACACCACCAGCGGTGTCGAGTCGGTCCATGTTGGCTTCAGTCGCGTGGCCGGCGTTGGCGCCTTTTACCACGGTCTCGCCGCTGTCTTCTTTGTCGAATTCGTCCCAGCTCAGCATGACGTGTCGTCTCCTGCGTGAGGGCCAGATGCCCGTGTGAAAACTGATCGGTTGTTTTTCACACGGCCGTACTGGCCGCGTTGGATAGCGTTTTTTGCAGCGGTACACGCAGGCAAATAAACATAAATTTTTACGGGGTTCCGAGAGCCTCTGAGGGGCGCAGAAATCGGTGAGGACGTCGGCGTGGGCTTCAGACTGGCTGTTATCCCTGTAAGGGAATATTGCAGGCCCGTTTAAGCCGGCATTATAGGGAAATTTTTGCGGCCGTGGTGGGGCGAATCCGCGCATGGAGCGGTCGAGAAGGCGGGTTTTTCGGTCGGAGCGAGGGTTTACAGGGCTTTGGCTGGAGATCGCGGGTTAAGATTTTTTTTCATAAATTTTGATGCGCTACTTTTTTGTTCAAAAAATAGGCAAAAAAACCGGTTTTTCACTACATGTTGTGTTTTGAATCGGTTTTCGGTGGTTCAAGACACAACTAAGCCCGACCGAAGCCGGGCTGTAAAGTCACGCTCGATGATCAGCTCAGGCGTGCCGCACCGACGTGATCGGCGCCATCGGCAGCGAGTTTGGCCGCACCGGTGTGATCGAAGCCGTCAGCGGCGACTTTGGCGGCACCGGTGTGATCAAAGCCATCCGAAGCCAGTTTGGCTGCACCGACGTGATCAGCACCATCGGCGGCAAAGGAAGCCGTACCGGTACGGTCGTAGCCGTCAGAAGCGACAGTGCGGTCGAAACCGTCAGCAGCGAAGGTGTTGGCGGCCAGAACAGAAAGGGTCAGGGCGAGGATCAGTTTGGTTTTCATGGTAGTGCTCCAGGTTCGTTGGCGTTTTGTGCCTTGGGTATGGAGTGAATGCTACGCCAACTAATTTGATTAAAAAGCGCAAATAAATACTTAAAATAATCGTATTAATCGATATATACGGTTCGGCGCTGCATCAGCCTTGAAAGGGCGGGGCGGATGGGTCGAACCGTTAAGAGGCGGGCGGGTGATCAGCCGTTAGTGCAGCCGTTGCCCATGATGCTGTAGCGCAGGATGTGGCGTTGACCTTGGGAGTCGTCGTATTCCATTTTCACCGGAACAACTTCGCACACATTAGGAACTTCACTCATGGAGATAACTTTGGCGATGTCCAGGTGAGTCGAGTAAGTGTATTCCTCGATGGCGGGTTTCTGCTGTGCGACATCAGTCGGGACCTCGTCTGCCATGGCGGTTGCGCACAGGCTGCTGAGGGCCAGAACTAATAAAGCTTTCATTTCAGATTTACCTTTTAGAGGTCGAATGGGGTCACGCAACCTTTTTGGGGTTGCGTGTGGAGCTTGATTAAAGAGTCTTGGATTAACGGCCTTCGTGGGGGCTGCAACTTGGTTAATCACGTTGCCTTGTTGGCGGGCTGATTTTAGGCGTGGGGGGGGCATTCATATAGGTGGGGTTTTGATAAACACCTTTGACAGATTTCGTAACAATCACCAATTAAGGTGGTAGAAACCGAACAATTGGCGATCTCGGTGATGTGGTTTTCAGGTGGGCCGCGTTATCGTTCTTCGCGGGCAAGCCTCGCTCCCACAGGGGGGTGGTGTGCTTTTAGCGGCGCATTCCAGGCTTATCACGGTAATTTGTAGGGGCTTGTTACTACCATCGTCGAATGGTTCTATAGGCCCGGCCCGGCTACAACTGGGGCCATACAAAAACAACTATTCCACCGAGGTAAGAAAGATGAGTGCGGCTTCTCTGTATCCCGTTCGTCCCGAGGTTCTGGCCAATACGCTGACTGACGAGG
>NZ_RXHX01000109.1:0-538 GCF_005930655.1 Pseudomonas sp. FSL W5-0299 | reverse complement strand
GGTTCCGGTGGCGGAAGCGGGGGCGGCGGCAATGGCGGTGGTCACGGTGGCAGCGGCGGCGGTGGCAATGGCGGCGGCCACAGTGGAAACGGCAGCGGCGGCAACAGCGGCAGCGGTCACAGCAGCGGCGACCATGGTTCGGGACACTCAGGCAGCTCAGCCTCATCCGGGCGCAGCGGCACTCACTCTGAGCCCGGCGACGATCACGGTGTGCACCGCGCGGGAGAAATCGGCGACGACCGCGGCGTGCACCGCGCGGGCGAAATCGGCGACGACCGCGGTGTGCATCGCGCGAGCGAAATCGGCGACGACCGCGGTGTGCATCGCGCGAGCGAAATCGGCGACGACCGCGGTGTGCATCGCGCGGGCGAAATCGGCGACGACCGCGGTGTGCATGTCGGTGGCGAGCCAGGCGATGACAAAAGGTCCTGACAGGGGCTGATCTTCAAAACCCCACAATCCCTTGTAGGAGCGAGGCTTGCCCGCGAAGGCGTCGTGACATTCAAAACAAGCGTTGACTGATACGACGCCTTCGCGG
>NZ_RXHX01000108.1:0-567 GCF_005930655.1 Pseudomonas sp. FSL W5-0299 | reverse complement strand
GCTGCTCACCGCGCTCAACGTGCCGTTGGCAAGGGTCAGGTCGGCGTTGGTGAAACCGCTGACCGCTTCCGAGAAGGTAATCGTGACCAGCGAGGTTTCGCCGATGCTCAGTGCAGTGTCCGCCACCACGATGGTGGCCGTCGGGCGCACGGTGTCGATGGCGTAGTTGTTGGAGTTGGTGGTGCCGCTGCCGGCATTGCCCGAACCGTTTTGCACACCGCTGTTGTCCAGCGTGATCAGGTTGGTGGCATCGGTAATGGTGGTGGTCGGCGTGAATGTGGCGGTCCATGTGATGCCGCCGTCACTGCTGCTCACCGCGCTGAGCGTGCCGTTCGCGATGGTTAGGTCGGCGTTGCTGAAACCGGTCACCGCCTCGGAGAAGGTGATGGTCACGAGGGATGTTTCGCCGACTCTCAGCGCATTGTCGGCGACCACGATGGTGGCGGTCGGCAGCACGGTGTCGATCGTGTAATTGCCGGAATTGGTGGTGCCGCTGCCGGTATTGCCGGCAAGGTCGGCCACGCCGGTATTGGCCAAGGTGATGACGTTGGTCAGGTCATTCACGCC
>NZ_RXHX01000107.1:0-615 GCF_005930655.1 Pseudomonas sp. FSL W5-0299 | reverse complement strand
AGTTGGTGGTGCCGCTGCCGGTATTGCCGGCAAGGTCGGCCACGCCGGTATTGGCCAAGGTGATGACGTTGGTCAGGTCATTCACGCCGACGGTGGGCGTGAAGGTCGCGGTCCAGGTGATGCCACCGTCGCTGCTGCTCACAGCCGTCAACGTGCCATTGGCAATCGTCAGGTCAGCGTTGGTGAAACCACTGACGGCCTCGGAGAAGGTGATGGTCACCAGCGAGGTTTCGCCGGCACTCAGGGTCGGGTCTGCCAGGACGATGGTCGCGGTAGGGCGCAACGTGTCGATGGCGTAGTTGTTGGAATCGGTAGTGCCGCTGCCGGCGTTGCCCGCCAGATCCGCGATGCCGGTGTTGTCCAGGGTGATCAGGTTAGTCGTGTCATTGACGCTGGCACTCGGGGTGAAGGTCGCCGTCCAGGTGATGCCGCCGTCACTGCTGCTCACCGCGCTCAACGTGCCGTTGGCAAGCGTCAGGTCAGCGTTGGTGAAACCACTGACGGCCTCGGAGAAGGTGATGGTGACCAGCGAGGTTTCGCCCGCGGTCAGGGTGGTATCGGCCAGCACAATCGTGGCCGTCGGACGCACCGTGTCGATGGCGTAGTTGTTGGAAT
>NZ_RXHX01000106.1:0-655 GCF_005930655.1 Pseudomonas sp. FSL W5-0299 | reverse complement strand
TGGTGGTGTCGGCCGAGTCGGTGACCGAGGTGTCGGCCGACTTGCCGTCGACGTCCAGCTTCTCGTAATTGCCGCCCTTGGCGTCGTCGATCTTGACGCTCAGCGAGCCGCCGCCCGCGAGGGCATCGTTTGGTGCAACAAAATTCACGCTACCCGAACTTGCTCCGACCGGAATGGTGATGGTCTGGCCGTTGGACAAGCTCACGACAACCGGCGAACCGGTCACTGGCGCGGTGACGGACGCGGTGTAAACCACGGTGCCGCCTTCAGCCACGGACGAAGTCGCGGTCAGGCTGACGGTCGAGGTGTCGACGGTGTCGGTCACATCAGTTACCGCTGCCGCCGGGTCCTTGACCAGGTTTTCGAAGTTGCCGCCGGTGGCATCCTTGATAGTCGCTTCGACTTTGCCGGCGTCTTTGTAAACGTCATCGGCTGGCGCCTTGACGGTCACGGAGCCGCTGGTGGCGTTGGCGGCGATGGTGATCACCGCGCCGTTCGACAGGTTTACGGTGACTGGTGTGCCTGCCGCGTTGGTCAGGTTCGCGGTGTAGACGATCGAACCGCCCTCAGCGACCGAGTCGGTTGCTGTCAGGCTAAGCGTGGTGGTGTCGGCCGAGTCGGTGACCGAGGTGTCGGCCGACTTGCCGTCGACGTC
>NZ_RXHX01000105.1:0-692 GCF_005930655.1 Pseudomonas sp. FSL W5-0299 | reverse complement strand
GTTACCTGCCGTTTCGCGCAATATTTATTGGGGATAGAGGGGTGTAACAATAAATATGATTACCTTTTTCAAGGAAAATCGCCCGGACAATATCGACGCGAAGCACTGCGATAACCGGGTATTGAGGTAGGCCAGGCTTGCTCGCAATACGGCCTGACGAAGCTAGGGCGCAACGCCCTAGCAGATCGCAGAGGTCACTTATTCTTTTTCGCAGGCTTTTCTGCCTTGTCTGATTTCTTAGCCTTGTCTGGCTTGCTATCAGCTTTTTTTGCAGATTTCTTCGGTTCGGCATCTTTTTTCTTGTCTTTCTTTTCGGAAGATTTCGAAAGAGCCGAGGCCGCAGCTGATTTCTTTGCCTTCGATGACTTTTTGTCTTTCAAATCCTTGCTGGCGTTCGAAGCATCACCTTTGCTTTTCTTCTCGTCTTTAGCCACGTTGACCACCTCTCGGAAAATGCCGGTATTGGCACATTGCCTGTGCGATTCGTCCACAAGCTAATCATTAGGCGAGCGCGTCCAAAGGCGGTTCAAAATTTTTGATGCGTTGAGACAGGCTTTGGATGAAGCACCGAGACGTGAGCCCAGATGAATCTACCCCCTCGAAAACCACTCCCCACAAAAAAGCCCACTGACCGTCTCCGGTCAGTGGGCTTTCTCTGATTACGCTTCTACTTACAAAGCCATATCACTGGC
>NZ_RXHX01000104.1:0-773 GCF_005930655.1 Pseudomonas sp. FSL W5-0299 | reverse complement strand
CCGCGTCAAGCTGACTGAAATGTAATCGAACAGTTTGCGTTCGTGTGGCATCGTGTTCTTGCACTGTGACGTTGGGGCCTAGTGAGTTTCTCGTGTTCAACCTGACCTAGAACACGGAGGCTACTAGCTAATCATCAGTGGTTTTAACAAGAATCGAAAAGTAAAAACTAGATATTCCAAACAAACCTCGAATCAACAGCTCTTGCTGTGAGGAGCCTTGCATGTCATTCCTTAAAACTACGACCGTAGCTGTTGCACTTACCGCTGGTTTGCTTCTGAGTGCAGTTGCTCAAGCACATCCAAAGCTCCTTTCTTCCACTCCGGCAGAAGGCTCGAATGCGGCGGCCCCTTCGAAAATTGAACTGCACTTTTCTGAGAATCTCACCACTCAGTTTTCCGGTGCAAAACTAATCATGACCGATATGCCTGGCATGCCGAACTCCCCAATGGGTGTTAAGGCCGCCGTCGCTGGTGGCGGTGATCCGAAAACGATGGTGATTACACCGGCAGCACCTCTGACCACCGGTACCTACAAAGTCGAATGGCGTGCTGTCTCCTCGGACACTCACCCGATCACCGGCAACTTCTCATTTAAAGTGAAATGATTTATGAGCGACTCAATAAATATTGTGGTTCGCTTTGCTCTTTATTTCGACCTGATGCTGTTATTCGGATTGGCAATTTTCGGCTTGTACAGCCTCAGGGGAAAGGAAAGAGTATCGGGCACGGTCTTGAATTTTGAGTCGCTTCTTTACGGTACTTCCGTTGCAGGT
>NZ_RXHX01000103.1:0-889 GCF_005930655.1 Pseudomonas sp. FSL W5-0299 | reverse complement strand
GGCCACAATTACCGCTCGCAAGCCCTTGCGCTACTAATCACCTCGCAGAGCTTTGAGCAAACCTTTGAATGCTCCATTCAACCGAGTAAAAGCGGCGTCGAAACGTATTCCATTTTCTGTGTATTTTGCGACCTCGACCTGCTGATCGACAGTATTTTGATCAATGGCAGGTTGAGCTGGTGTGCTGTAAAGCAACGCACCTCCGTAAATATCACCTGCTGATTCTTTTTCGGTAACGTGTTTTACATTTGTTGTTTTCAAATAAAACGGAGTAGCAGGAGTTTCTGTTGTCTGGCTTGCAAGCACAGTAGAAAAATCTAAGTCTCGGGCCTTGAAGTTCGGCGTATCAGCGTTTGCGATATTGTTACTCAGGATCTCAGCTCTTTGACTACGATAAATTAACGCTCTTTCTGCGAAGCCAAGCGCTTTCTCAAAATTAATACTCACGCTAAATCACCCTCAGTAGCGCTACTATTTCCCATGAACATCGAACACTTAAGTGTTGACGCGGTGCATCCAGGTTCAGATATGCAGTTCCAGTAAAGAAACTAAAAAAACATCTTCCCCTTGAAAGTTAACGGAAACTTACAAAGTCACGCACCTCAAACTGATACTCAGTAAATAGCGGTGTGACGCTGGAAGATCGAGACCTTACGGATTAAATAGCGTGTTCCTCAAGAGAAATATCGCAACCTGACACAACTGTAATATTCACCTAAGGTTCCTGACAGGGGATGAGTCTTATAGTCCTATTGAGCCTTAAGCTCACCCCTAAGAATCATCACTTGATGTGGATTCGGGGGTTACCAATACTCATCCGAGGAAATTCAAATGAACCCCATCAAAACTTTGTTCGTCATCGCAGCCCTGACCGTCTCTTCTTTGGCCT
>NZ_RXHX01000102.1:0-927 GCF_005930655.1 Pseudomonas sp. FSL W5-0299 | reverse complement strand
TTGGTGAAACCCCTGTAAACATAACTGGCTCGCCGCGCACAGCCATGACCATCAATGGTTCGTTGCCCGGACCTTTGCTGCGCTGGCGCGAAGGCGATACGGTCACACTGCGTGTGAAAAATCGCCTGGACCAAGACACCTCAATCCATTGGCACGGGATCATCCTGCCGGCCAACATGGACGGTGTACCTGGCTTGAGTTTCCATGGCATCGCACCCGATGGCATGTACGAGTACAAATTCAAGGTTCATCAGAACGGTACCTACTGGTATCACAGCCACTCGGGTTTACAGGAGCAGGCCGGTGTTTACGGGCCAATCGTTATCGACTCGAAAGAGCCTGAACCTTTTCAATACAACCGCGACTACGTGGTGATGTTGACTGACTGGACCGACGAAGATCCTAGTCGCGTCATGGCGAAGCTCAAGAAGCAATCTGACTACTACAACCATCACAAACGTACCGTTGGCGATTTCATCGACGATGTCAGCAAGGAAGGCTGGTCATCTGCCGTAGCCGACCGGAAGATGTGGGCTGAAATGAAAATGAACCCCACTGATCTCGCAGACGTCAGTGGGGATACTTATACCTACCTCATGAATGGCCAGGCGCCTAACGGTAACTGGACCGGTATTTTCAAACCGGGTGAGAAGTTACGCCTGCGCTTTATCAACGGCTCGGCGATGAGCTATTTCGACGTCCGCATTCCTGGCTTGAAAATGACCGTTGTGGCCGCCGACGGCCAACATGTCAAACCGGTGAGCGTCGACGAATTCCGCATCGCCGTGGCAGAAACGTATGACGTGATCGTAGAACCTGCCAGCGAAGAGGCTTACACAATCTTCGCCCAGTCCATGGATAGAACCGGTTATGCACGTGGAACCTTGGCAGTTCGCGAAGGATTAAAGGCACAGGTACCTGCGATTG
>NZ_RXHX01000101.1:0-970 GCF_005930655.1 Pseudomonas sp. FSL W5-0299 | reverse complement strand
ATGGGCGTAGCAAGACCCAACGCACAGGGACAAGCGATGATCAGCACGGCGACAGCGTTGATCAGACCAAACACCCAGCTGGGCTCAGGGCCAAAAAGCCCCCAGCCGACAAATGTCAGTATCGCAATCGCGATAACACCCATCACAAAGTAGCCAGCAATAGAGTCGGCCATTCGTTGCATTGGTGCTTTGGAGCGCTGAGCCCGAGCGACCATCTGTACGATTTGTGACAGCATGGTCTCGGCGCCGACCTTCTGCGCCTCCATTACCAAGCTGCCATGTGTATTCAGCGTGGCACCGATCAGGCTATCTCCAGCTCTCTTCATTACCGGCACTGGCTCGCCAGTGAGCATGGACTCATCCACCGCACTTTCACCTTCCAGTACTGAGCCATCAACTGGCACCTTTTCACCAGGCCTGACCCGCAGATGGTCTCCAAGGTGGACATGTGTGTGAGGAATGTCTTCTTCCTGTCCATCGGCATTGATCCGGCGTGCGGTCTTGGGCGATAGACCGAGAAGGGACTTAATGGCGGCGGAGGTTTGCGATCGGGCTTTGAGCTCAAGAATCTGCCCAAGCAAGGTGAGCGAGATGATGACCGCGGCGGCTTCGAAGTAGACGCCGATACGTCCATCTTGCATGAAGGTGGCGGGAAAGCTTTGGGGTAAGAGCGTTGCCATGACGCTGTAAAGGTAGGCTGCGGCGGTACCCAAACCAATCAGAGTCCACATGTTTGGACTGCGATTTCTAATAGAGGCTATGCCCCTTACAAAAAAGGGCCAACCTGCCCATAAGGTCACCGGTGTCGCCAGAGCTAGCTCGATCCAGTTTTGGATCGAGCCATGGAGGAGTTGTAACGAGTGTCCCGCCATGGCGAGCACTGTCACTATCACGGTTAATGGCAGCGACCACCAAAAGCGGCGGGCGAAATCCCGGAGTTCAGGATTTTCTTCTTCATCGAGCGTGGGCA
>NZ_RXHX01000100.1:0-1010 GCF_005930655.1 Pseudomonas sp. FSL W5-0299 | reverse complement strand
GAGCCAACCGGAATGGTGATGGTCTGGTTGTTGGAGAGGGTCACCACTACTGGCGAACCGGTCACTGGTGCAGAGACGGATGCGGTGTAAACCACGGTGCCGCCTTCGACCACGGAAGGCGTGGCGGTCAGGCTGACGGTCGAGGTGTCGACGGTGTCGGTCACATCAGTGACCGCTGCCGCCGGGTCTTTCACCAGATTTTCGAAGTTGCCGCCAGTGGCGTCCTTGATGGCGACTTCGACCTTGCCGGCATCCTTGTAGACGTCATCGGCCGGAGCCTTGACGGTCACGGAGCCGCTGGTGGCGCCGGCGGCGATGGTGATCACCGCGCCGTTCGACAGGTTTACGGTGACTGGTGTGCCGGCCGCATGGGTCAGGTTAGCGGTGTAGACGATCGAGCCGCCTTCAGCGACCGAATCGGTTGCTGTCAGGCTAAGCGTGGTGGTGTCGGCCGAGTCAGTCACCGAGGTGTCCGCCGACTTGCCATCGACGTCCAGCTTCTCGTAGTTACCGCCCTTGGCGACCGGGATGGTGATGGTCTGGTTGTTGGAGAGGGTCACCACTACTGGCGAACCGGTCACTGGTGCAGAGACGGATGCGGTGTAAACCACGATGCCGCCTTCGGCCACGGAAGGCGTGGCGGTCAGGCTGACGGTCGAGGTGTCGATCGTGTCGGTGACGCTGGTCACAGCGGCAGCCGGGTCTTTCACCAGGTTCTCAAAGTTGCCGCCAGTGGCATCCTTGATGGTCGCTTCGACTTTACCAGCGTCTTTGTAGACGTCATCGGCCGGTGCCTTGACGGTCACGGCGCCGCTGGTGGCGCCGGCGGCGATGGTGATCACCGCGCCGTTCGAAAGGGTGACGGTGACCGGCGTGCCGGCCGCGTTGGTCAGGTTGGCGGTGTAGACGATCGAACCGCCTTCAGCGACCGAATCGGTTGCTGTCAGGCTAAGCGTGGTGGTGTCGGCCGAGTCGGTGACCGAGGTGTCGGCCGACTTGCCGTCGACGTC